>JAKANW010000068.1 GCA_021823555.1 Chloroflexota bacterium | reverse complement strand
CTACTTCGAACATTTCGGAATCAAGGAGGGGACGGTGGGGTTGGAGTATACGTTCCTGACCCAGTCCATGATGGGTATGATGACCCATCCACACGCCAAGCCTGAAAAGGTGATTCCAAAAGACTGCACACACATTCTCTCCGAGTTGCGGATGGTCAAGGAGCCTGAGGAGATCGAGCGCATCCGCGCCGCGGCAAAGGTGGCCGCGATCGGCATGGGCGCAGCGATCCAGGCCGTTCGTCCAGGCGTGACCGAGAGCCAGGTGGCGGGCGCGGCGGAAGTCGCGATGCGCGAGGCGGGCGCGGAGGAATTCTGGCGGTCGTACGTCGCCTCGGGTCCGCGCACCAACATCGCGCACGGCCTGCCGACGACGCGCAAGATCGAGCCGAACGATCTGGTGATGATCGACATCCACCCGATCGTGAACGGCTACAGCGCGGACATCTGCCGCACGGTCTGCGCGGGCAAGCCGACCGCCGAACAGCAGAAGGCTTATGACTTGTATCTCGAAGCCCAGCAAGGCACGATCAAGATGCTCAAGGCAGGCGTGGCGATGACCGACCTTGAAGGATATTTGCATCAAGTCATGAAAGATGGAGGTCACGGCAATCATATCTTCGGACCGCCGATCCACGGCGTGGGAATTGAATTTGAAGAAGCGCCGCTTCCGCCTGGGCACGCGTTCTTCCACGGCGAAAAAGCGCCGCCACTGCCCGAGAACGTGGTCATCTCGGTCGGCAACTGCGGATTGTACGCGGGTCCGTGGGGCGTGCGCGTGGAGGATACGAACTGGGTCAAAGCGGATGGCTACGAGACGCTGACGGAGTATCCGCGCGTGCTTGTCGCCAAATAAATTTGCCGCACTCACCAAAGGAGGTGGAATAATCCGATTCATATAGATCAACTCAATTCAGCGTTGATGAAACTCCGCCATAATGCGAGCGTCTTTCCATGCGGTTGAAAAAAGTATCACCCAAAAAGGAGAAATATCATGAAACTCAGTATCTGGATGGCCGCCAAGGCGGTGGTCTGTATCGTCTTCGGGATTGGCTTCGTGCTGATGCCGCAGTACCTGGGGTCGATCTACGCATTATCCCTGGACCCAAGCGGAGCCTTGATGGCGCGGCTTTTCGGGGCGGCGTTCATCTTCGAGGCTATTGTGCTTTGGCTCCCTAGAAATGCGCCCAGTTCTGACGCAGGACTGCGAGCCATTGTCATGGCTGTTGCTGTGAGCAATGCAATCGGTTTTGTAGTCACCCTGTTGGCAACACTGTCTGGCATCTGGAACGCCCTCGGTTGGCTCCCCGTCTTGTTGTACCTGGTGTTTGGCCTGGCGTTTGCATATTTCCTGTTTGCCAAACCAGCAGCCAAGTAGAAAACCTAACTCAAGGATACCGCAACAACCTTTGCACGCATATTTGGCTCGGCACATTATCAATGAAGCAATGCGACGTATCCATACCCAAAGCGAGGATGGCTTCTGCGTCATTCACGCGGAGGCATAGAAAAAATCCAAACCTTAGCATTCCGTCATTGCGAGCCGCCGTCGGTCGAGCAGGACGAAGTCCGTACACTTGCACCTGTGCGCACATGCCCTGGCGCGCAAGTGCCAGGGAGTGCAGGTGTCGAAACCAGGCGGCGAAACAATCCCCAACTGAGCCGAGTCTCGTCGCTTATACGGGGATTGCTTCGGCGGAAGAATACCGCCTCGCAATGACGGATGGACGGGAGGGGCTGTGAGTGAGTCAAACGACCTGCGCGGTCTCAAGTTGACTCTGGGCGGGTATCTCATCATCCTTGCCATGAAACTGGGGGCATATTGGATGAGCGACGTGATGGCTCTGCTGGCAGAGTCCCTGCACACGTTGAGTGACATCTCCGTTTCAGGCTTTCTGCTGATTGCAGCCATCTACTCCCGCAAGCAGGCGGATCAGACTCACATGTTCGGCTACGGACGCGCGCAGAATGTGGCCGCGCTCGTAGCCGCGAGTCCCAACCCTTCTATAATTGTTTTGCGGCGATGTTTTCGATCATTTGCCTGAAAGGAGTGAAGCAAATGAATAAGTACATTTGCTTGAGGATGATCTTTGTCCTCGTCTTTGTTTTGGTTGTGGGGTGCGGGGCGCCCGCGACTCCTGAGCCAACATCAACGCCGCTTTCATCACCCACCCCTCCACCTACTGATACGCCTGTGCCAACGAATACCCCACTACCGACGAATACGCCGCTGCCGACAGCGACTCCTGTGTTCCCCCCTGGCGGCGCTACCTTCGAGGGCGCATTCGAGGGTGGAAAAATTACATTGATGATTTCTGACAACGGGAAGACGGTCAACGGAGTCGGGTACACAATTCTTGCATCCGCGAAATGCGCCCAAGGCGGGACGCTCAAATCGCAGGGTGGGGCCGATATTTTTACAATCACGACTGCAAATGGACCTATTACTTCGGATGGGTTTGAGATCGGATTGGGAATCTTGACCGTCCAGGGAAAATTCGATACGCCGACTACTGCCAGCGGCACAATAAAAGTCAGGCTTGGTGAGGGCGGCGGCCTGCCGCCTACAGTGTTCGTGCCTTTGTGTACGGTTGGGCCTGCAAGTTGGACGGCTCAACAGAAATAATAATAGCGGGACTGCACATCGAGGTCGCCGGAGGCGCGTCCATTGAAGAGGCAGAGCAAATTGCCAACGGAGTGATGCACCGCATTCATACGGAAAACAAGGACGACTATTGTGTCATCCATGTGGAGGCGCAGAAAAAATCCAAATCCTAATCATCTGTCGTTGCGAGAGCAGCGTCCTCCCGAAGGACATCGGGACGATGTGAGCGGAGCGCAGCGCAGTCGAAGGACGCCGCTCGAAGCAATCCCCTTCTCGAACGAGGAGATTGCTTCGCTTCACTCGCAATAACTGAATCCAACAGGAGAAAAGAAATGACCACTACTACTGCAACCGCAAGTTTCTCATCTGTTTCGCCCTGGTGGCGTGTTGGCGTTCTCATCGCCATGATCGTCGGCTTCTCGGTGCTGATTGGAGTGACAGTCAGCGCGTATCAAGTCGCGCCGCCTATTCCCGATCAAGTTGTCGACGTGAACGGAGCGACCATTTTCACCGGCAATGATATCCGCGCGGGGCAGGAAGTCTTTCTGAAATATGGCTTGATGGAGAACGGCACAATCTGGGGACACGGCGCGTATCTCGGTCCTGACTTTTCAGCGGAGTATCTGCACACCCTCGGCTTGGACACGTCGGCGGCGCTGGCAAGCCAGTCCTACAGAAAAACGCCTGATGCGCTCGCGCCTGCCGAACGGTCCGCGGTGGAGGCGCAGGCGGCAAGCCTGCTGAAGCAGAATCGCTACAATCCAGCCGACAAGACTCTGGTCTTCACCGATATCGAAGCGTCCTCATTCCAGAATCAGATTGCGAAATGGACAGCCTACTTCTCCAAGCCAACGAATAACGCCGGATTACAGACCGCACTGATTAGCGACCCGCAGGAGTTGCGCCAACTGACGGCCTTCTTCGCGTGGACGGCCTGGGCTTCAGTCGCAGACCGCCCCGACAAGCCGTACTCATACACCAACAATTTCCCGTATGACCCGCTGGTGGGTAACGTCGCCACGACCGACGCGCTGGTGTGGAGCGCGTTGAGCCTGGTCGCCTTGCTGGGCGGGATCGCGCTGGTGCTATTCGTCTTTGGGCGCTGGAACTTCCTCGGCTGGAAGGCTGGAGAGGAAGGCCACATTCATCCAAAGCCGATGGAGACAGGCATTGCGACGCCCAGTCAGCGCGGTGTGATCAAATACTTTTTGATCGTCGCGTTGTTGGTGTTAGCGCAAGGCGCGTTAGGAGCCTTAGTCGCACATTATCGTGCCGACCCCGCTTCATTTTACGGCCTCGATCTCTCGCGAATCTTTCCGAGTAATCTTGTCCGTACGTGGCATTTGCAACTGGCTATCTTCTGGATCGCGACAGCCTTTGTCGGAGGCGCGTTGTTCCTCGCGCCCGCCCTCAGCGGGAAAGAACCCAAAGGTCAGTCAGCAGGCGTGAACGTCCTGTTTGCGGCGTTGATCATCGTCGTGGGCGGGAGCCTGCTCGGTGAGTGGTTTGGCATCAACAACAAACTCGGGGACTTGTGGTTCTGGATTGGGAATCAGGGCTGGGAGTTCCTTGACCTCGGACGTTTCTGGCAAATCCTGCTGGCGGTCGGACTCGTCTTCTGGCTGTTCCTGTTGATCCGCGCGATTTCCTCGGCACGTGAGAATCCCGAACGCAACGAGATGGCCTCGCTCTTCATGATCGCGGCCATCGGCATCCCCATCTTTTACCTGCCTGCCCTGTTCTTCACCAGCACCACCAATTACACCATCGTGGACACGTGGCGTTTCTGGATCATCCACCTGTGGGTGGAGGGATTCTTCGAACTGTTCGCGACGGTGATGGTGGCGATTCTCTACTTCCTGCTCGGCATCGTCTCGCGCAAGACTGCCGTCCGCGTCATTTACCTCGACGCGATCCTGTTCCTCGGCAGCGGCATCATCGGCACGGGACATCACTGGTACTGGACGGGTCAATCGAACATTGCTATGGCTCTCGGCGCAATGTTCTCCGCCCTCGAGGTTGTCCCGTTGACCCTGCTGACGCTCGACGCCTGGGACTTCATCAAGTTGACGCGCGGCAAGTGCGAGGTGTGCGGCAAGGAAGTCGCCATGCCGCACAAATGGGCGTTCTACTTCCTGATCGCGGTCGGCTTCTGGAACTTCGTCGGCGCGGGTGTGTTCGGCTTCCTGATCAATACGCCGATCGTCAGTTACTACGAAGTCGGCACCATGCTCACGCCCAATCATGGTCACGCCGCGTTGATGGGTGTCTTCGGGATGCTCGGCCTGGCGCTGCTGACCTTTGCACTACGGCAAGTGCTCAACGACAAACAATGGACGAACATCGAGAAGTACATCCGCGTCGGCTTCTGGGGCCTCAACATCGGTTTGTTGTTGATGGTGCTGATCACGCTCTTTCCCGGCGGCGTGTTGCAAATGACCGATGCCCTCAACAACGGCTACTGGCATGCGCGCAGTCAGGCTTTCCTCGGCGGCAGTCTGATCAAGTTCATCGAATGGATCCGCATCGTGCCTGATTTGATCTTTGGAATTGCGGGCGTCCTGCCCATCGTCGTCGCGGCGCTGTTGACGTATCTGACGATACGGAAGAGACCCGCGATAGCATGACTGCTTGGCTATAACAGAACTCGGAAGTCTTCGCGAAGCACCCCGAAGGGGCGGAGACTTCCGGGTTCTTAATAAACAGTCACCTGCGAGGTGATTGTGATGGCAGTCGTCAACTAGAGTGTGTTACCAAGCGTTGGGCTTGGAAAACGTTCCATTACTATCGGTGAGTCTACTGCAAAAAGCCTGTTTTCCACGAAGGGCACGAAGTCCACGAAGATTTTTGAATTTTTTGTTCTCGAAATTACAGTTTTAGGAAGCAGGTTTTCAAAAAAATTAGTGTTTTTTCGTGTCCTTCGTGGACGAGACCCTTTTTGCAGTGAAGTCATCGGTAAGCGTGGGCAGAAATTGGCTGTTTTTAAGAACATTCTTGCGGATGTTCTTGACGAACATGACGTGCGGCATCAGCGCCACGCTTGGGTCTCTTTGCGGATTGAGCAAACCAACAGGCTTTCCAAACTGCTCCGTGACCACCCGAATCGGCAACAGCTAGTCTACTGGATATGGACATTTTTCGTGTCTACTTTTCCAGGGCAACCTCAGACGTACACGAATGGGAGGAGGAGAATGTAGATTATGGATGAAAACCTTATTTTCTACCCAATGTAAAATTATGCCTCCCCCAATTGTGTACTCCAATTGGGAGAGGGTAGGGAGGGGGTCAGTGTACATCCCGCTCTACGGATTTAAAACGGTGATGTGAACCGGCTGGGTTGTGAGGGTTTGCCCGTCCACGGTGACGCCTCCGAGCGAGAAGCTGTGTTCTCCGGGAGTGAGCGGCCACCAGGTTTCGTAGGGCGGGGCGGTGAACCGGATAAAGATCTTGCCGTCCACTAAAATCGAGATGCTGGCGAAGGGTTGATTGGCAGTGACTTGGATGGGCAGTTGCTGCGCGGCGGGGTCGAAGTCCGCGGCCAGGCGGTAGGTGGCGTCGGCGGCGGGGGAAACCATCAGCAGGGCCGGGGCCTGGGATACGGAAGCAGCTTCCCCCTGGGTAGGAGCGGAAGGTTGAAGGTCAGCCAGAAGCGGGAGTCCCTGAGTGTGCGCCCAAGGGATGACCGAGACGGGCAGGTCCAGCACGATCAACGGCTGGCGGCGCGAGGCGGGAGTCGAGTCGTTTGCCAGTCCGCCGGTGGCTGCGTCCACCCAGACCTGTTTGTAGATGTTGTCGGGCTGGGTCGGCTCGGTGCCGGCGATGAACCATTCCTCCCCCGTGTGTGGACAATTGGGCGTGGGCAGCAGGCCGGAGAGTGTGCAGACCGCCTGGCGGGTCAGGCCATCGGGGCGGGTGAAGGGCTGGTCGGGCCAGCCTTGCAGGACGGTGCGCATGAAGTTGTGCCAGATGGGCGCCGCGCCGGTCAGGCCGGTGACGTTGTGCATGGCTTCGTAGTTGCTGTTGCCAACCCACACGCCGACCACGAGACCGGGGGTGTAGCCGATCGTCCAGTTGTCGTGGAAGTTGGTGGTGGTGCCGGTTTTGACGGCCGCGGTGCGGTCAAGCTTGAGCGTGCTGTTCAGGCCAAAACCGGTCTTGCGGGCATGGTCGTCGCTGAGGATGTCACTGATCAGCCAGGCGACGCGCGGGTCGAAGATCTGCTGCTGGGCAGGCTTCTCTTGTGTGTAAAGCAAGTCTCCCTGCGAGTCGCGCACATCCAGGATAAAGGTGCGACCCGGATACAAGCCGTGATTGGCAAACGTGGCGTAGGCGTCGGTCAGCTCCAGCAGGGACATTTGTCCGCCGCCGAGGGCCAACGACAGGTCGTAGTGATCCGGGTTCTGGTCGAGCGATTGGATGCCGAGGCGGGCAGCCAGGTCGAGGGTCTTGGCCATGCCGACGTGATCGAGGGTCAGCACGGCGGGGATGTTGAGGGATGAGGCCAGCGCCTCCCGCACCGGCACCGGGCCATGCTCCAGGTTGTCGTAATCCTTGGGGATGTAGGGCGTGCCGTCGTGCGTGATGAAGGTGGTGGTCACGTCCAGTAGGGGCGTGGCAACCGTGAAGGGGGCAGGCTGGTCGGGGGAAAGCGCCAGGGCGTAGATAAATGGCTTGAAGGCGGAACCGGATTGGCGCGGCGAGATGGCCATATCCACCGAACCGTTGATGCTGGCGTCGAAATAATCCGCGCTGCCGACCAGGGCCAGCACTTCGCCCGTCTTCGGATCGAGCGCCACCAGCGCGGCGTTGTTGACGTTTCGGTTGAGCTGGCCGTCCTTGGTTTTGTAGGCGGCGAGACGCTGGGTAATGGTCTCTTCGGCGATCCTCTGGTAATTCAGGTCCAGCGTGGTGCGCACGACCAGGCTCTGGGAAGGCGAAAGCGTGCCGTCCTCGAACAGTTTATCCATCTGCGATTTGACGATCCAAACGAAATGCGGCGCGTTGATCGGGTAGGGCGCGGGGTTGTAGGCCAGCGGGATTTGCTCGGCCTGGGCTTGCTCCTCGGGCGTGATGAAGCCATCCTTTTCCATCAGTCCCAGCACCACGCGCTGGCGTGCCTGCGCGGCCTCGGGATCCGTGAACGGGTCGTAGAGACTGGGCGCCTGGGGAAGCCCGGCCAACAGGGCGCACTCGTGCAGGAACAATTCACTAGCGGGCTTGCCAAAATAAGTTTGGGAGGCGGCCTCCACGCCGTAGGCGAAGCCGCCGTAGTAGGTCTGGTTCAAATACAGCGCCAGGATTTCATCTTTTGAAAGAGTGCGCGCTAATTCCCAGGCCAGCAGGGCTTCACGCAGCTTCCGGCGCAAGGTGCGTTGTCCGCGTTCCTGCTCGGAAAGTAACAGGGTACGCGCCACCTGCTGGGTGATGGTGCTGCCGCCCGCCAGCGTCTCGCCGCCGGTCAGGTTGATCCAGAAGGCGCGCAGGATGCCTTCGATATCCACGCCGGGGTTCTGGTAGAAGTTGCGGTCTTCGATGGCGATGGTGGCCTTCTTCATGCAGTCGGGAATGGCGGAGAGCGGCAGGTCGGCGTGACGCCCGCCCTGTTCGGGCAGGATATCATAGAGCAGTTGCCCGTTGCGATCCGTGATGCGGCTGCTGGTCTGGTTCAGGTGCTGGGAGATGGACTTGACGTCCGGCAGATCCTTGAAGGTATAGTAAACCAGCCCGGCAATGAGCAAGGCTGCGAAGAGAAGAAAATAGTGGAGGAGTTTACGTCTCATAAAAAATTCGCCGCCGGACTGCGCATTGACCTACGGCGTGCAATTGGCATAGAAATTCGCCATTTCGCCGATCTCGTTTGGCGTGGTCACAACCAGCTTCACCCAATAATCGTTGGCGCTGTCAATAGTAAACGACCCATGCACGCTTTTGGTTCCAGCCTGCTCGAAGATCAAAGTTTGATCCTGCGTCGCCGCGCCTGTATTGATCTCCCAATGCCAGGTGACAAGAGTCGGGCCGTTTGTGGTGATCTCGCCGGCGAAGTTGACGAACTGCGGAAAGTTATTGCAGGCGACGGTGACCCGCTGCGGTTCGACCCGCACTGCCAGTTTGGTCGCCGTTATGGGAGGCGCGTCCATCTCTGGCAGGGAGTCCGTTCCCCCTTCCGTATTGACGGCGGCGGCAGCCACCCAGCAGAACCCGCCCGGGTTGCCGGGGTCGTTGACATACCACCAGGTGCCAGCCTCGTTGCGGCCGGCGATCTGTGTGAACTGCTCCGGCTGCAACCCACCGACCACGGCATACACCGTCCCCGGTCCGTAGCGGCAGTTGACCGGCTGTTCTTTGGCGATGGCGAACGCGGCCTGGGGCCTCGGCGTGGGGGAAGGCGTTTCGGTGGAGCGTGGCGGAGGGGCGGAGGGGCTTGGCGTTAGGGTGGGCGCAGGCGTGGGGGTCGGTGTGAGCGGAGCGTCCGTTTGCAGGCTGCAAGCTGCCAGCGCGCTGGCAAGCGTCAAGCAGGCGAACCAGACATGGATCTTCATCTTTCCTCCTTCCATTCATATTTCAGCGTATATAAAGCGTACCATTTAAACTTGGTCCATTCCATTGCTGTCACCTGACAGTCACAACACTTTTCTGCCCCGATGAATGCTCTCATTATGGAGAAACTCACACAATAT
>JAKANW010000067.1:7003-9319 GCA_021823555.1 Chloroflexota bacterium | reverse complement strand
GCGGGGGTGACTCCCACCATCGAAAGGGCCAAAATGGCCGCCAAAATCAAGACACTTACATATTTCCAATTGTGATGTTTCATGGTTATCCTCCGAAAGCGATTAGAAATGATTAGACTTCTGGCAAGTCTATGGATGACAGGACGGATGATCGAGGATTCCGCGAATGGTGGCGTATAAGGTTTCGCCGGAAAACCCAACCTGCAACACGGCATCGGCCCCCGAATTTTCAGCGCGCTGCGCTTGCGCCGAGTCGTGCGACAGAATCACACAGCGCGCCTGAGGCCAGGCGCGCTTGATATGTCCTAACGTTAACCAGGCTTCCTCGCCCGGCAGTTCGCAATCCAGCAAAACGAGGGCAGGCTGGATTTTAGCAATACATTGCAATGCAGCCACACCATCATCTGCTTGATGCACGGCGCTGATTTCAGGGGTTGCTTGAAGCAACACACATAGGCTGCTGCGCCAACGCCCTGACGGGCCAATCACCAAGGCGGAGATGTGAGGGGCATCCATACTGGATTACTATAACCAACACCTGAACCGGACGTAATGACAAAAACAGGGTTTTCTCACTCATTAAAAATGACCACCCAGAGGCTGTCTGGGTGGTCAAAAATAACCAGGTTTATGCCGCCGGGTTTCAGTCCAACTTTGCCAACCCTTCGCGCAGCGCGTACAATGCCGCCTGGGTGCGGTTTGCCAGATGAAGTTTATCGAGAATGCTGCCCACGTATTTGGCAACGGTACGCTCGTGGATGGTCAACTCGGTAGCGATTTCCTGATTTGAGAGACCGCGCGCAACCAGGCGCAGGGTATCCATTTCCCGTTCGGTGAGCGGCGCGGGGGTGGGGGGCAGATCGGAGGGCTGGTTCAACTCACGCATGACTTTGATGGCAATCGTCGGGTGCAGGATCGCCTGTCCCTGCGCCACATCACGGATGGACTGGAGCAACCGTTCACGCGGGGTATCCTTGAGAAGGTAGCCCAGGGCTCCGCTTTTGATGGCTGGGAAGACGCGCTCATCATCGCCGTAACTGGTCAGCACCATGATGCGCGCCTGCGGGAGAGCCTTGATGACTTCACGGATCACGGTCACGCCATCTTTGAGAGGCATCTCCAGGTCGAGCAGGATCACGTCCGGTCGGTTTTGCAGCGCCAGCGTTACCGCTTGCGCCCCGTCGGCGGCCTCGCCAACCAATTCCATATCGGGTTGGGCAGATAGGATTGCCCCCAGCCCTTCGCGCACAATCGGATGATCATCGGCAATTAGAATGCGGATTTTGGAATGAGTCATATCACCACCTTCACCCGAGTTCCGCCTCCGGGATGGGAGATGATCTCAAAGGCGGCGTGGATGGCACGGGCGCGTTCGGCCATGTGCGTTAGTCCCAGGCCGCGGTAGCTGAGTTGCTCCAGATTGAAGCCGCAGCCATCGTCGCTGATTTCCAACACCGTATGTTGCCCCGCAGCATACGGCAACTTCGCTGTTTTCAACGGGTCTTCTGGCTGCAACTTCAAGGTGATGGCGCTGGCGTGAGAATGGCGCAGGGCGTTATTCAACGCTTCCTGGGCAATTTGGTAGAGACCGGCCTCCACATCTGGCGGCAGGCGGATTGCTTCATCGGCCAGCAGATGAATGCGTACCCCTGACCAGCCTTCGACCGCGGCCACCCGCTGGGTAAGTGCTGCTGCCAAGCCATGCTGCTCCAACTCCGGCGGGCGCAGCCGGTGGACGAACAAGCGCATCTCATTGAGCGCCTGACGGGCAGTTGTGGCGATGCGCTCGAAGGTGGGCTGAATCGCATCCATGCTGCCGGCTTCCAGACGCGCCTGCCCGGCCTCGGCCAGTGTCACCAAGCCATAGAGCACTTGTGTGACCGAATCATGCAGATCACGCGCCAGGTGTTGGCGTTCTTCGAGCACTACGGCTTGCTGGCGCAGGCGGCTGCTTTGGACCGAAATGCCCACCTGGTCGGCAATTGAACTGAGCAAGGCCACTTCCTCGGCGCTGAAAGTCTTGCCAACTTTGTGGATCAGGGTCAGCGCACCCAGCACGCGGTTATTGGCGCGCAAGGGAACCGCCAGCAACGAGCGCTGGCCCAATCGCCGCATACCCTCTGGGACGCGCATGTCGGCAGTGATATCGATTATCAATAACGGCTCGCATTTCTGCAACAACGGGCTGAACAACTCATGGTCTGCCCGCAGCAGCGTGGGCATGAACTTCGCCGTCTTCGCTAGTCCCAGGAGGGCAATTCGTTTCATGGATATCCCCTTCAGTTGACGATCACCTTCCAAAACTGGCTCACTATC
>JAKANW010000067.1:0-6993 GCA_021823555.1 Chloroflexota bacterium | reverse complement strand
GTTGTTCAGGTTGTCTGACGGTTCGAGCAGGAAGGCCGCGCCCAGATCGGAACCAAGGGCGGTCATGGCTTGCGCTAACGAACGGGTGAGTAATGTCTCGATGGTTTGCGCCTGGCTGGCGGCGGCAGAAATATCGTAGAGAACGGACAGCTCACGCGTCCGATTGGTGATGCGCTGTTCCAGGGAGGTAGTCAGTTCTTGCAGCGCTGCCTCCTTTTGTTGGCGCGCCTCAATCTGAGTCTGGATCGAAGCAATCATTGCGTTGAACGATTGGGTCAAAAAGCCGATTTCATCATCCTGCGAAATGGGGACCGACACGCTCAGATCGCCGGCATTAGCCTGGGTGACGCCGCGCAGCAAACGGTCAAGAGGATTCGTGATACTGGCGCGAAAGAACAGCGGGAAGACAACCAGGATGAATAGACTGCTGACCAGGATCACGACTGTCATGGTCAGCCCGGCGTGATGCACGGGAGCATTGGCAGCCGCCAGATCGAAGAGCGCCTCGTAGGTCCGAGATGGAGCGTTGCCATTGGAAGGCCCGCTGCGGAAGGTGTATCCCACATATTGATGGTAACTGCCTATAGGATGGCTGCCAAAATACAGATTGGCGCGCACACGCGGCTGACCAACAGTCAGGTAGTAATCATAATAATAACCCCAGGCGGCGGGCGGTTGGGCAACCCTCTCTGTCAACGCCTGGATTTCGGATAGCGGCGCTCCTGCCTTGTCGTCAGCATCGCGCGCATAGATCAGCCGCACAGATCCCTGCGCGGTCCCAGGGTCGGGACGGGCAACGATATATTCAATGGTGGGAGGCAAGGCGCTCAAGTCGCCAGCCTGCACAGATTGGCGTGCGATCTCAAGCTCCATCAGTCGCGCCGCCTCGCTTTGTAAAACAACATTGTGGATATCGAACATTCCCACCGTCCCCAAAGCCGCCAACAGCGTAACCAAAGCCAGACCGATCAATTTGACGATCAAGCTCGGCTGGCGTGTTGCGTATCCCCAGGTGGAATAAACCAGCACGATAATCATCGCCATCAAAGATAAGCCGGTGGCATACATATCCAATGGCATGGGCAACAATCCAAAAACTCCCAGCCCCGAGGCCAGCCCTTGCAACGTCCCCAACATTAGCGCCACGCAAAGGTTACGCAGAGGACGGGCGCGCGCGTGGGGAGAAACGAAAGCCGACAGAATGCTTCGTCGAGACGAGTGGCTGTCCATTGCGGTGCGATGAACGATGACGGTGCGACGCACGGCCAATCCCAGCGTTGCCACCACCGCGATTGGCATGAGATAGAGATAAAACGGGTTTAGAACCTGGTCGAATTTATGGTTGAACAGAATCCCCCAGGCAAAATAAAAACTGTAACCGAAAGCAAGAACGACCGTGCCGACTCCGAGCCACTGGGCCAGCCGCGCTTCCATTGAGGAGTCTTTCGCGGGGTAGTGGTAAATCAAGCCGGTGACTGCCGCCATACTGAAGACCGCCCACGCATCTTGCAACGGCCAGAAAGCGCTTCCCCACAGAACCAGGGCGCTTACCAGGAATATGGTAACCATGCTGGCAGTGAAGCCTGCCAGGGCCAGCGTTGCAAACCGCATGGCAGTGGTCTTGTATTCGAATCGCGCTAGAAAAATAGTGCTGACCAGCCCCAGAATAGACAGCAGCACACCGAGAAAGGGATATGGTCCAAACTGAAGTGACAGCGAATCCATGAAGAGCAATATTATACTTCGCGCTCGGATAATGCACCTTACAATTCACTATTAGCGCGACGCAAGATGGTAGCGTCTGATTTGTTATCTAGGCAGTAGCGCAAAGGATTGTAGGCGCACCCACGGTGATGCCACCCGCCAGCGGATTGAGAGCCGCATCCACAATACTGCCCCCGGTTCCCACATCCAGACGGAGGGTGCCGTTACTCGAGCCGGTGTTGACCGTCCACTGTCCAAGTATAGGAAGCGGGCAAAGCATCAGCATTTCCAAGCATGTCAGTGGCGTAGACATCGAAGGTGTGCGAACCATCAGCAAAGCCGAAAGTCCGCCCAGACCCCAACTGTAGGTCCAGTTCATGGTGGGCACGGCCACCTTGGTGGGATGCAGGTGCAGGATCAGACTATCGACCACCATGCGCATACGGCCGCGGTCATCGCTGGGCAACTCATTCGGCGCAAGGCGGGAGCGGATCCGTTCAAAGAGGGAAGGTTGAGGGGTTGGGTCGGTCATTGTTACTCCAATCAAAGTTACAGTGACCCATTTTTATCAGCCCAGCTTATAGACCCCGACAAGATTGCGTGAAGAATTTATAAAGAACGCATTGTCACAAATTTTGCATAGTCTTGACCCAATGTTTAAGACATCTTTACATTCGAGTCCTATCATGGGGGCAAGGTTACAGGAAAACTGTAACCATCCAATTTGAAACCAAAATGAAATGAGGCATATCATGATGAAAACACTAAAAATTCTCCTGGCTGGAATTCTGGCCGCCGTGATCGTTGTCGCCATCGGCGCGAGCGTCTACTCCGCGATGGCCGCGCCTGACGTAAGCGTACCCGCCGTCCAACCACAGGTGGTTACCGTCAACGGCAATGGCTCCACAGGGCAAGGCACTGTGAGCGGCAATGGGAGTCCGGGCGGACAGGGCAATGGCAACAGCGGCAACCCATCCACTAACAATGGCGTACCGCAAGCCGACATCAGCGGCGCGACCACCGTACACGGCACCGTCGTCAGCTTTGACCTGACAGGCTTGAGCCTCACCCTCGATGATGGAACCGCGCTGTATGTCCAACTGGGTAGCTCGCGCTACAGCCAATCCATCGGCTTCGCGCCGCAGGTCGGCGAGGGCGTTACAGTCAACGGCTTTCCCGGTGACCAGGGACTGTACTCCGCGATTACCGTCACGCTCGATACTCCCGATGGTCGCGGACAGGTCTACTCCTTCCGCAGTTCAACGGGCCAGCCCCTGTGGGCGGGCGGCGGGAACGGCAAGGGGAACGGTGGCAACCGCTAGTCCAGAATGAAGCGCAGAAAAGCAGCGCGGACGATTCCGCGCTACTTTTCGGTAGGACTGCACTTAACCGTGGTGGTTTACAACCAAGCCTTTTTGAACCGCGAAGCGCGCGAAGTTCGCAAAGTTTTAAAGGTTTTCTTCGCGCTCTTTGCGGGCTTCGCGGTTAATTTAGATCAATTCGCAGACTCCACGCTTAACTGTGGTGCTACCCCCGATCTGCCTATCCATCCATTTATCCATTTTAAAGTTTACTTCCAATCCGCTTAACCATCCGTTTATCCGTTTCTAAATCTGCTACCCAAATCCGTTACCGAAAGGAAATTCTTTATGCCTATCGCCATCCTCTCCGTTCACAATAAAACTGGCGTCGTTGATTTTGCCCAAGGCCTTGCCGCGCTCGGCTGGACTCTGCTTGCCTCAGGTGGTACAGCCAAACTACTGCGCGAGAACGATCTGCCCGTCACCGAAGTGGCAGATTACACCAAATCGCCCGAAATCCTCAGTGGGCGCGTCAAAACTCTACATCCTGCGATTCACGGCGGTTTGCTGGCGCGCCCAACGCAGGAAGATCATCAACAACTGCTCGATCTTGGCTGGAATTACATTGACCTCGTGACTGTCAACCTCTATCCTTTTGAAGCGACCATTGCCAAGCCGAATGCCTCTTACGCCGATGTCATCGAAAACATAGATATCGGCGGTGTCACGCTCATTCGCGCCGCGGCGAAAAACCACGAGCGTGTAACCCTCGTCTGCGACCCCACCGATTACCGGTCCGTACTAAATGCGCTTCAGAACGGTGGCATCCGTTCTGAACAACGTAAAGCTCTCGCCGTCAAAGGCTTCACTGTCACCGCGCGCTACGATGCAACCATCTCGGAATATTTGGCAAACCATGAATGAACTGAACGCCCTCTCGCCATTGGATGGCCGCTATGCGGAACTGACTGCACCTTTGAGTGGACTCTTCTCTGAATTCGCGTTTCTGCGCGATCGCCTCCGCGTCGAGCTGGACTATTTGTCTGCTCTTTCCAAAACGGGCCTCTTCCGCCCTTTGACCGATTCCGAAACCATTCAGATCGAATCGATTAAATCTACCTTTTCCTCCGCTGATGCCGAGTCCATTCGCACTCACGAACGTGAGACGTGTCACGACGTAAAAGCTATTGAATACTTTTTGCAAGAGAAATTGCACGACACATCACTCAATGACTTGTTGTCCTGGATCCACTTCGGCCTGACTTCCGAAGACGTGAATAGCATCGGGCAGGCGATTTCCTTGCACGAGGCGCGCGATACAATCCTGCTTCCCGCGTTGGACGCGCTGCTTAGCTCTCTGTACGATCTCGCCATCCGTACCCGCGCCCTGCCCATGCTGGCGCGCACCCATGGACAGTTCGCCGTCCCCACTACATTAGGCAAGGAAGTTGCCGTTTATCTTTCAAGACTTAAAAAGACGCGTGATAAAATCGCTGCACACCGCTTCGAAGCCAAACTGACAGGCGCAGTCGGCAATCTCAACGCTTTGCAGGCTGCCGCCCCGCAAGTGGATTGGGTGTCTTTCAGCAAAGCATTTATCGCAGGATATGATCTTGAACCAAATCTGCTTACGACTCAAATCCTGCCATACGATAATTGGGTTTGCTACTTCGATGCCTTGCGTCTGACCAATTCCATCTTGATTGACTTCTCGCAAGACATCTGGCGTTACATCAGCGATGGTTATCTCAAGCAGGCGGTCGTGGAGGGGGAGGTGGGTTCCTCGACCATGCCGCAAAAAGTCAACCCGATCGACTTTGAAAATGCAGAGGGAAATCTTGGCATTGCCAATTCATTATTCAACCATTACGCCCAAAAGCTGACGGTTTCGCGCTTGCAACGCGACTTATCTGATTCAACTGTCCGACGAACATTTGGGACCGCACTGGGTCACACACTGATAGCGTGGATTAATCTCACGCGCGGCCTAAGTCGCATTGCCGCGAACGAAGAGAAGCTCAAAGCCGATCTTGATGCACACTGGGAGGTCATCAGCGAGGGCGCGCAGACGATCTTGCGCGCGGCGGGCCAGGGTGACGCGTACGAGTCGCTCAAACGTTAGACGCGTGGACGCGTTTTAACGGAAGCAGATTACAGGTCCTGGCTGGAAGCGATTGATGTCAGTAAAGAAGTGCGAATCCGCTTGGCTTCGTTATCACCGCAATCGTATATAGGTCTGGCCATGCAACTGGTTGATCGTCTGATCGCCGTTATATAGTCTGATCATGGAGCAGTTGTGACCATCAACTTTTACCTGGATGCGAAACAAGCCAACCAGGATGACTTTGCATCTTATCTGTCCAACCCAGGGGTTTTCAAAGTGCAATTTCACACCAAAGAAGTTTGACTTTCGCCTCGATTGCTCTGTCGGTTTTTAGCGCAACAGCTAAACCTATTATGCCCCGGCAGTAAAGCATGATTGGCGATCTTTTGGTTGCAGCTGGAGGCTACGCTATTTGATTATCACAGAAAACCGCGGCCATGGTTCATGCGGGACTCGACGGCGCGACCGCGTTCATGATCGCGGTGGTAAAGTCAACGGGAGTAACGCCGGGCGACTGAATATTCAGGCGATAGTATGCTTCTTCGATCCGTGTCTTCAACGTTTCGGGCGTTGCGCTCATGCCTCGAATGGACTGTTCGAGCGCCCCCAATGCAAACGACGGAAGCAAAGTAAAGTCGCCCGAAATGGAGACGTCGTCAATGCGGCCTTCGCGCAGACGGGCGATGACTCGGATCAGACCACCCTGTGCCTTGAACGCCGCTTCGACGATGTGTACATCCTGATGGATTTTCACGCCTTGCTGTTGCAAGCGTCCTTTTTGATACAGCCACTCGTCGGACGTGAAACGTGCATCAATCTCCTGCGCCACGATTTCCTCTTCGGCTGTCCATTCGCCTTCATACACTTCCGCGCCCAAGGCTTCAGAGACTTTCTTCATATACAAATCCTTGACCATCGCGCGGTCGGGCGTGGAGCCGAGTTGTTCGGTCATCGTCGTCATGTATTGCTCGAGTGACTCGAAAATCTTGTCACGCATTTTCTCGGAGGGGACCTTCAACACCTGCGACATGGTTTTCTTGTCGAACGTGTACATCAAACTGCCGACGACCACTTCCGCGATTCCCATCTGCGCCGCGCCTGTGCCACCAATCTTTTTGCCATTAACGTGCACATCGTTGATGGGACGATGATTGGCATTGATTCCCAAAGCTTGATATGTTTGCACAAGCGGGTCAATATAAAGTTTGAAACGTTCTTCCAGCGACGCGGGCAAATCTTCCTTGCGGAAAATCCATTGCGTGAAGAGTTGACCATTGTCGAGATACACTGCTCCACCACCGACCTCGCGGCGATAGACGGGCAGATTGCGTTGGGCGCAGTAGTCCAGGTCGACTTCCTTTTGTATGTCCTGGTGATATCCAATGGACACATATGGGCCGTTCGGCGAGACCAGGATGATGGTATTCGGCGTGTCTTGTTTCATGGCATACCCGACCGCATGATAGACAGTCTGCGAGCGGAGCGGGGATACGCCTTCCATGTATAGCAAGCGGATTTTTTTGGACATAAGTCACCTCGTTGGTTTTATGTCACACCTGCACTTGCATGCAGGTGCAAGTGTTGCGAGGGCGGTGCTTTTCCGCCCGAAGCAATCTCCCGCTAAATGAGGGGATTGCTTCGCCGCTTCGCGGCTCGCAATGACAGGTTGTTAATCAATACACCTCAAACAATTGACTTTCAATTCTCGAATTCTCTCCTTATATCTTTCAAGCGCTTCTGCACCTGTCACAAGATGACCGCGTTCGTTTTCCAAATCTGTCGCTCGTACTTTTACGAGCCAGCCATCGGTGTATGGCTCTTTGTTGGCTAACAAAATGTTTCTTGCAAAACCTTCTTCGTTCGTCTCGACGATCTCGCACGAAA
>JAKANW010000066.1 GCA_021823555.1 Chloroflexota bacterium | reverse complement strand
GACCTTGAAGGACAACTTGGCCGGATCATTCTTGAGAATATTGGTCCAGCAGTATTTGGCGCCGAGGTAGGCCGAGGAGGCCAGGCGGCGGGTTTCATCGTTGATCAATGGGCCAAGGTAACCGATCTTGCCGGTCTTAGTGGTCAGGGCTGCGGCGCAACCGCCGATCATCTTGCCGAATTCCATGCGGCCCATGATGTCCACCTGGTTGGGAGAATCCTGGTAGTTCTTGCCATCCTTCCAGGTCCAGTCATCAGAAGAGCCAATGACATAAATATCCGGGTGGGCCTGGGCAAATTTCAGGGCTTCATCTTTCATGTCATCCGAGTTGAAGATGATCAGCTTGGCGCCTTGCGAAACCAACTGTTCAGCCAACTGGGACGCGGTTTGTCCGGGGTAGGAGGGAGAGCCGGAGTAGACGTTTTCGAGGTAGAGCATCTTCGAATTGGGGATATTCTGCTCAACGTAAAGTCCGGCATCGTAGTGCGCCTGGCTCCAACCCTGGTCGTTGTGGGCACCGACCAGCAGCATGCCAAAGATGAACGGCGCTGCCGTGGGAGCAACCGTAGGCACCTGTGTTGCAGGAGCTTGTGTAGCCGGCGCCGATGTGGCCGGGGCCGCGGTCGGGGCTGCCGTTGGAGTTGCCTGGGGACCGCAGGCCGAGAGGATCATCGCCAAGGCCACAGCCAATATTGCGACTTGCAAAATTGTCTTACGCATTTCTTCTTCTCCTAGATATGTTGAAATATGAATTGATCTTGAGATACATTTTGTTATCGTTGGTACCAGCAGCCTCCTTCCTAATTTGTCTATACAACGCGCCAATCTTATCACAAATTTTCATACCCATTGTAGAACGACTCAAGCTCTAAAAGCAAGAACACTACTCACTGGAACAGCCGAATTTTGTCTTGACTTCTGCCAGTGCGCCAGCTTTTTGGGAGCTGTCCGGTGTATTGGATTCAATGCGCGCCCACAACTTGCATAACATCGGGTCCACATAATTTGGAGAAACACGATGCGACTGCATCGAAATATCCACGGCTTTTTGCCAATCATCCACGTGAGCGTAGCCTTCGATGAACACAAAGCGCTCAGACGGGTCGTTGGGATAATCGTTCAAGGCAAAGGCCTTATCGCCAAGCTGCGCGACCTTCCCCCAATCCCCCACCTGGCGGGCCAGGTCAGCCTGCTCGAAATAGTAACACCAGCCATGCGCCGGTTCCGGGCCATAGACCGGAGGCATGCTCGCCGTTCCCTCAGGCTGGATCCACTCTGACGAGGAAAGCGCGGCGCCCTCGCGCATCATGTACTGGTCAGGGATAAAGTGATTGTCCCCGTCAATCACCGGGTCGAGCAGGCGCAAACAGGCAGGCGGCAAATAATAGAACGATACCACCTGGGAAGTACTGCCCGCAAACCTGCCAGCCAGGTAATCATAGTTTACAGACAGGCCGGACTGAAGCGCCGGAAGCGCACCCTCCAGGCGGTTGGTCGGATAGAACAAAAGATATGGGATGGTTCCGGTATAGTTCAAATCCGGCGCGTATATCCAGTTCAATGCGGCGCTCAACGAGTTATCGGCATAATAGTTCAATGCGCCTTCATTGACCAGCACCATCGTGTTCGGCGTCAAGCCCGGCGCGCGCCAAGTCATCTGCCAGAACAGGTTCTTCTGCGTCTCCCAGTCGCGGTGGAAATCGGCGCCCCATAGGAACTGACGACCGGCTGCCAACCCGACCAGCAGCGCCAACGCAATGTAACGCGCCCGTGGCCACGGCAGCAGCTCCAGCAAGCCCGCCACGATCAGGCTGACCGCCAGCATGGAGGGCAGCGTGAAACGGCTGGCCGGGAAAGCCAGCGTGACCGGCAAATCAATCAACCAGAAAGGCGCGCTGGCGAACGGCAGCATGATGAGTCCCAGCCCGACGAACCATCCTCCCAGCCCGCTTCTTTCCTTGACTTCGGCCTGCCGCGGCCACAACCAGAGCAGCGCCGCCCCGACGACGATCACGATCACCGCCGCGTACAAGGCCACCGTGCGCGGCCCGTGGATAGCCGGGTTCGGTAACTGGAAGGCTTGCAGCCAGGCGGCCACGCTCACCGTCCAAAAACTGGACAGGGCATTCTTTGTCAGGGAAAGCAAGGTCCCGGCGAAATCCGCTTGCAGGCGCGGCGTCAGGCCAATGCCATAGACTTGATTGTTGAAGATAAGGAAACGGGATAAAACCGCAGCGGCGAAAACGGCCAGGTAGGGCGTCCACAGGTTGAGGCTTCGGCGGAGGCGTTGGCGCGGGTCCGGGATGTCGTCGCGTAACGCGATCCAAATCACGGCTACGCGCGTCAACTCGAGCACAAAGAAATATTCCATCATCCACAAGTTCAAGGCCGAGAAGATCATGCCCAGGGCGGTCAGCGGCCAGGAACGCCGGTGGAGAGTCCACAGAGAGCAAAGGAAGGAGAACAGGAAAAATGCCAGGACGATAAAGAAATGGCTGAAGAGATAAGCCGTCCACTGACCATTGAAGCCGGGGTATACGATGAAGAGCAAGCTCACCCCCAGCGCAAAGCCTGAACGCTTCTGCCACAATTGGCGCGCGATCAGCCAGACCAGCAGCGCATCCACCCAACGCCAGAAGAGCGCAAAGGCCTGCCAGAAGATAGGCACTTGTGGAAAGATGCGCGTGGTGACCTGGTAAAGTAATCCCCACAGCGGGCGGTTGTTGGAGAAATATTGAGCCATTGCCTGCGGCCCCAACTGGTAACGGATCCACGACATGGGCAGGTCGTCCCAATAGAAGCCGGTTTGGGTGAGCAGCAAGCCGTAAGCCAGCACACCCGTCACTGCCAGCAACAGCAGTGGGGCATAGCGTGAGGAGATGAAGTCAGTGATGTGTTTTTGCATGAAATAAAAACTGGCGGAAACCGCCGTGCGATCTCCGCCAGATTTTACCCTAAGGAACGATCCAGGTGCCGGTCTCGCCCTTGAGGGCGCGCCCGATATTCTCAGGGTTGGTGATGAGCGCCTGCTGGCCGCCATTTTCCAGATACCAGATGATGGCCTGGATCTTGGGAGCCATGGAGCCTTTGGCGAAATGGGTCCCCTCGGCCAGGTAAGCCTTGGCCTCGGCCAGGGTCATCTTATCAATCCACTTCTGGTCAGGTTTGCCGAAGTTGAGGGCCACCTTCTCGACCGCCGTGGAGATGACGAACAGATCGGCTTTCACGTTTCGCGCCAGCAGGCTGGAGGCATAATCCTTGTCAATGACCGCGGCAACACCCCGGTAGTTGCCATCGCCAGGATCAATGACGGGGATGCCTCCCCCGCCAACCGTGATGGTGATGATGCCGCGTTCCAGCAGGGTTTCGACAGTCTCCAATTCGACGATCTCCTTGGGCAAGGGCGATGCAACGACTCTTCTCCAGCCGCGGCCGGCATCCTCGACCACAGACCAAGCCTGCTCCTGCTGGCGGCGCATCGCTTCCGCTTCATCCATAAATCCGCCGATCGGCTTGGTCGGGTTCTTGAAGGCCGGGTCATCCCTGTCTACCAGTACCTGGGTGATGACGGTCACCACTTTCTTCTTGATGCCGCGATGGTAAAGCTCATTTTGCAGGTTTTGCTGGAGGGCGTAACCAATGGCGCCCTGGCTATCGGCGCCACACACATCCAGCGGCACTTCGTGCATGCCCTCGGCTTTGTGGGCGATCTCCGAACGGCGCAAAATGAACCCGACCTGCGGCCCATTGCCGTGACCGATAGCCACGTCCCAGCCCGCCTCGATCATGTCAGCAATGTGGAAGGTAGTCTCTTTGGCGGCCAGGTACTGGTCCTCGACCGTCTGATGCGCTTTATCGGCGATGAGCGAATTTCCGCCGATGGCGATGACAGCAAGTTTTGTCATGGGTGCTCCTACTTCATCGTCAAGGCCATAACCGCCTTCTGCGCGTGCAGGCGATTTTCAGCTTGATCGAAGACGACCGAGTGCGGGCCATCCATCACTTCGCTGGCGACTTCCACGTCACGGTCAGCCGGCAGTGGGTGCATGTAGATGGCATCCTCCTTGGCGGCCTGCATTTTCTTCGCATCGGTGATCCAGTCCTTGTACTTATCAATGATCTTCGCGCCTTCGTTGGCATCTTCGGTGGTCAGCATGGCACCCCACGACTTGGCGTAGACGACGTCCGCGTCCTTGAAGGCTCTCTCCATTCCATGCGGGTCATCCATGACCTCGAAGCTGGTATGGAACTTCCTGGCCTGTTCCTGCGCTGCGTCCATGATATCGGGCATCAACTTGAACTCCGGCGGATGAGCCAGCACCACATCCATGCCGAAGCGCGGCATTTGCAGGATGAGCGATTGCGGCACCGAGATGGGTTTCTGGTAAGAAGCCGCATAAGCCCAGGAAACAACGATCTTCTTCCTGTGCAGGTCGCGGCCCTTCTTTTCCATGATAGTCATCAAATCGGCCAGGCACTGGAAGGGATGATAAATTTCGCATTGCATGTTCAACACAGGCGAACGGGAATATTTGGCAACCTCGTTGATGTACTTGTTTCCCACTTTCCAATCCACGTGACGGATGGCGATGCCGTCGAAGTAACGGCCAAAGATCTCGCCGATTTCCACCGGTGTATCGCCATGCGCGATCTGAGTAGTCCTGCTCTCAATAAAGGCAGCATGACCGCCAAGCTGATCAATACCCGCTTCAAAAGAACCACGTGTGCGCGTGCTGGAGAAGAAGAACAGCATCGCCAGCACCTTGTCGCGCAGATAGGCATGGGGTTCACCGAGAGCGCGTTTGCGTTTCAGGTCGAAGGCCACGTCCAGGACGGTCTCAACTTCATCCTTGGAAAAGTCAAGGTCGCCGATCAGGTCGCGGCCGCGCAGGTCAGTTTGCATAAGTTAGTCTCCTAGTCAGATAGTCAGATAGTTGGTCGGTGAGTCGGTGGTTACCTTGTACCACGCAAGTAGGAAAGCATCCCATTGATCAGCCTTTCAGCCTCCGTTGCGAAAGAATAAGCGTTGTCCAATTCGGCTTGCGTAATGTAACAACAATCCTGCGCCAGATAAAGCTCAGATTGTACTTCGCTGGCAGGGCGGCGCGTCATGTGATTGTAGTCATTAATTCTGCTCTTTATCCGATAGCCGCCGGACGGGCAGTCAACCACCCGACTAGCCGACTACAAGACTATCTGACTACAAGCTACTCTATTCCATGCTGCTCCTGGACGCTGGCGCGGTCAATCGTCAGGGCATCCAGGATTTGTTGCAGGTCACGCGCCGCATCTGCCAGCCAGGTGATGGTATTTTCCAACGCTTCCCTGCTGATCGTTTCGGGCAGGCAATCCCAGGTGCTCGCATCAATTTCCTGCAGAAGTTTGGCAGAAGTCTGGACGGTAATGATCGGCCTGAGCAATTCGCGGCGAAGCACATCCAGTTTCTGTTCGGCGCTGGCAGTGCCGTAATGCTTGCGAAGGTCGTCATAGATTGGCATTCGGCCTCCTTTGACCCAACCCCGTTCCCCTTCCCTAAAGGGAAGGAGCCAGGGGATAGGTCAACAAACTATTCCATTGCACCCAGGATGAGGGCCAGCAGGGTCATGCGCACGACCACGCCGTTGAAGGCTTCCTGCCAGTAGCGGGACCAGTGCGTGATGTCCACATCGGTGGGAATCTCATCCATCCTGGGTAGTGAATGGAGCAGGATCGCGTCGGACTTGGCCTTCTTCTCGAGCAGTTCACGCGTGATCTTGTAATTGGCAGGCGTCAGGTTCAGCTCGCCCGTGCGCTCGTCGCGGGATTTGGTGTAGTCCGGCTGTACAACCGGCTCGACCAGGATCACGTCTGCATCCGCGATAGCCTTCTCGACGTGGTCGGCTTCCTTGAAATTCACGCTGTACTGCTTCAACTCCGCCTTGAACTCATCCGTCAGGTTCATTTCAGGCGGCGCCACAAACGTGATCGGACAATCGAACTGGCTCAAGGCATAGCCGAGGGAGTGCATGGTGCGCATGCGCATGTCGCCAACCGCCAGCCATTTGAGACCGTCAATGCGGCCCTTCTCGCGCAGCACCGTGTACAGATCGGTCAGGATCTGGGTGGGGTGCTCGCCCCAGCCGTCGCCGCCATTGATGATCGGGATGCTGGCCCATTTGGCGGCTTCGTGCGGCGCGCCTTGCTGGAAGTGGCGCATGACAATCACATCGCCGTAGTATTCCAGCATCTTGACCGTATCCTTGATCGACTCCTGGTAGAAGTCACCGGCGCGCGTCATCTTGGCATCCGAAAAACCGGTCACGTGTCCGCCGAGGCGGTGCATGGCGGCTTCGTGCGCCAGGCGCGTCCGCGTGGACGGCTGGTAGAAGGCCGTAACCAGGGTCTTCTCCTTGAGCATGTCCACATTGCGGCGGGAGTGGGCGATCGGCTCCATCGTCTTGGCGACTTCGAAGACATGGAAGAACTCATTCCGTTCGAAGTCCTTGAGTGACAGAATGTCACGTCCAGCAAAACTACGCATACGAACCTCCTATTAGGTTATCAAATGTGCGACGAGGCAAAAACCTCCGTTACTCCTAAAGTTTCCTTCTTTGGCTATTCGCGCCGAGCGGAGCGCTGAGCTTGTCAAAGCACGCAGTCGAGGCGTCCTTCGACTTCACTGCGTTCCACTCGGGGCGATAAATCACCTTGTTTTCTCCGCCAGCATCTTCGGGAACAGCGCATAGAACTCTGTGGCGTCCACCACTTCCTTCAGCGGCACCTGCTCAAGACTTGTGTGCGCAAACTCCTCATCACCGGGACCAAAACCAATGGACGGGATGCCTGCCTTGCCAGCCCAGTACGTGCCGTTCGTGGAGAAACTCCACTTTCCGGTCGGGCGGACCTCATTCCACAACTGGTGGATGGTCTCCTGCCCGGCCTGCACGATGGGATGGGCGGACTCGAGCGCCCAGGCCGGATAGTACTTGTCCACCGGGAACACAAAACCGGTGTAGGAAGGGGCATCGTAGGACATTTCCTCGACGGTGATCTGGTCGCGCAGGTAGCCGGGGATCAGGTCACGGATCTGCTGGACCGCCTGCTCTTTACTCTCACCAAAAGTCACCCGGCGGTCAATGAAAATGGTGAAGCCATCCGGCACGGCATTGATCGAGGCGGTGCTGACCTTGGCATCCGTGACCATGACCGTCCCCTTGCCGAGGAACGAATCGGTATGCAGATGCGCATCCAACTCACGGATGCCTGAAATGACGGCCAGCATTTTATACAGGGCGCTGTCACCCAGATGATGGGAAGCCGCATGTGCCGATTTGCCGGTGGCGGTGATCTTCAATTCCACGCGTCCCTTGTGGCCGCGATAGACATTCATCCTGGTCGGCTCGCCGATGACCACAAAGTCGGGGCGAATGCCGGGGTCCGCTTCCACGAAGGTGTTCGGGGCAATGCCGTCGCACCATTCTTCCATGTTGCCAAAATAATAAGCCGTGGCGTCTTCCAGTAATCCCAGGTCGCGAGCAAAAGCCAAGCCATAGACCATGCCGGGCGTCGAGCCTTTTTCGTCGCAGGTGCCGCGCCCATACAGGATGCCGTCTTCGACTTTGCCTTTAAACGGATCCCAGCCCCAGGTGGCGGGATCACCCACACCAACGGTATCAACATGCGAGTCGTAGACGAGGACGCGCTTCCCTTTGCCGATGCGGCCCAGGATGTTGCCCATCTTGTCGAAGCGGACCTCGTCGAAACCGAGCCGGGTCATCTCCGCGCCGATGCGTTCGCCCACTTCTTTGAGCTGGCCATCCATGCTGGGGATGGCGACGATCTCGCGCATGAACTTGATAATATCTTCGCGCGAACTCTCCACGCGCTTCTTGATCTCTTGCACAACTTCAGACATACAGAATCCAATACTCCTTTGGGGAATTACGCAGCCGCACCGATGCGGCGCACAACATGAAAATTGAAATAACCGGGGATAAAGTACGTGAATGAATGGGTTACCACCTTGCCCGAGTCATCATACACTTGCGAATTGAAGTGCAGCAGCACATCGCCGCGCTGGATCTCGAGC
This sequence comes from Chloroflexota bacterium, assembly GCA_021823555.1. The sequence goes on along the minus strand of JAKANW010000066.1, from coordinate 1,291 downwards.
GCCTTGGCCACATCCGCCGTCGCGCCGATGGCGCTGATGTTGGCGCGCGCTTTGCTCAACGCATCGCCGCGGGCCAGCAAAAAGTCCAGCACGGATCCGTTAAACGATTCAGGTAACTCCTCCGGTTTGAGCACACTCTCAGGCAGATTGTCCACCAGGTAAGACACCGGGCGGTTATCCGCGCGCATGACGCGGCGGATGCGCGTGATAAGTGAAGCCAGGGGAATGTTCAACCCATTCGCGTTCTCCTGGTCGGCATACAACCTTTCCACCTGCAGGTCGCTGACGGTGACCTCCAGGTTCATGCGCCGCGCCATGGTATCGAGGCTTTCCAGCACCTCCAGGCCGCTATCCAGCACGGCCATCTGCCCCACCACGAACGTCCCTGCACCCTGGCGGCGACGGATAAGCCCCTGGGTTTCAAAGGTCCGCATCGCCTCGCGCAGGGTGGCGCGCGATACACCCAACTGCCGGGCAAGCTCCGGCTCCGAAGGCAGGCGTTGTCCGTCCGGCGCGCGGGCGATCAGCGCGGCTAGTTCGGCCTGTAAACGTTGAAAGGGGAATTTTGCCACGTCATTTCTCCAACACAGGCACAAAATTGAATTTCGTCACATCCACCAGGCCCTTATCGGAAATGCGAAGCTCGGGGATGACCACCAGCGCCAGCAGGCTCAACTGCATGTTCGGATTATTGAGCATGCAGCCGCATTTGCGAAAGCCATCCAGGACGGTGGCTGCTTTCTTCGCCACCACGTTTGCCCGCTCGGTGGACATCAGCCCCGCGATGTTCAACTCTACCAGACCGATGACTTTGCCATCTTTCACCACCACCTGACCACCCCCGCAGCGCGCCAGGCTGTTGGCTGCCTCTACCATCGAAGCCTCATCTGTGCCGACCACGATCATGTGGTGGCTGTCATGCGCCACGGTTGAACCTATGGCGCATTTCTCGGTAAACCCAAAACCGCTCACCAACCCCATCACTACGCCACCCGTCCCTTTATGGCGTTCAATGAGCGCGATCTTGGCGAGGTCGCGGCTCATATCCACCTTGACTTCCCCATCGCTGACCATGACAGGCATTCTCAGATGGCGCGTTGGCGCCTGGTTCTCGATCACGCCGATGACATTAGCGGTCACATCGGACCCGAGGCCTGCTCCCGTTTTCAAGGCGAAATCCTCCGCCTTGAGCGGACGCTTCAAATGCACCGACTTTGTCGCCCAGGCCGGATATTGCACTTCGGGCAAATCCACTTTCAGCCTGCCATTCTCCGCAATTACCTTCCCCTTG
>JAKANW010000065.1 GCA_021823555.1 Chloroflexota bacterium | reverse complement strand
ACCTTGTCGGCTATCCCCACTCCCACCGGCGCCCCCCTCCCTACCCCCTTCCCTACCCCGACTCCCTTCAGCCTGACAGGGCTATTCTGCGAATATAAGTTCTGCATCGGCCACCCACCTGAGATGGCCTTCTTTGACGTCAGTGCCCAAAAGAATCCCGGCGCTCCCAGCAGTTACACACAAGGGATCCTGGCAACTTATAGCTCAAGCCTTTTTATTCAACTCATGTGGCAGGTCTCGCCCGGCGCGTCCGATCCGCAATTCTTGCTCGATCTGTTGCTCGACAAAAACCTGGATTCACGCACCGGTCAAATGGGCGCCGAACTGATCCACAATATGAATGTGCTTTATACGCAGATCACCAGCACCGCCACCCCGCTCCTGCCTTACGGCGCTGCCGCGGCTTGGACCTGCGGCGACCGCGTCTTCGCCTGGAAAGTCTACACACCCGATGACGGCTCGGCAGAAGGCATCTTCAACGATACGATTGCGCGCTTCGCTTGTGAACAATAATTGCCGCAGTCAGCTCGATTCATTCGGGGCAGCCAAGTATGCCATATCCATCTCAGCTACTGTCCCTTTGCTTCCTGCCAGAGCGCTTCCATCTCATCCAGCGACAGGTCCGATAGATTTCGGCCCTGTCTCTTTGCCCCGGCTTCGATATAAGCAAAGCGGTTCTTGAATTTCAAGTTTGTTCCCCGCAAAGCGGACTCGGCGTCCACTTTCTTCCAACGCGCCAGGTTGACCAAAGCAAAGATAAGGTCGCCCAACTCTTCGGCCAAGTGGTCCGGGCCGTTGGCTTCTTTGACTTCCTGGATCTCTTCGGCAACCTTCTCCAGCACGCCCTCGATTTCAGGCCAATCAAAGCCAACACGTGCGGCACGGGTCTGATATTCTTGAGCCTGAATCAATGCGGGCAAGATCGTTGGCACACCATCCAATAGGCCCTTCTTCTCTTCTTTCTTATCTTTTCGTTCCTGCTCTTTGAGTTTCTCCCAGTTCTGTAACACGCCGTCCGTGCTTTTGATTTGCACATCGCCAAACACGTGCGGATGGCGGCGAATGATCTTATCGTAAATCCCCTTCACAACTTCGTTGACATTGAATGCGCCTGTCTCGCTGGCAATCTGGGAATTCAACATGATTTGCAAAAGCAGGTCGCCAAACTCCTCCCGCATGGCCGCAGCATCACCGTTATCTATGGCGGCCAGCGTCTCATACGTTTCCTCGAGCAAATGCGTCCGCAGGGAGGTGTGCGTTTGCTCCCGGTCCCAGGGACAGCCGTCCGGCGCACGCAGGTGCGCCACGATCTCCTGGAAATCCTCGAACCCCGTCCCCTCTGCCAGTGCCGGAAGATAGATGCAGGCCTCAGCAGAAGGGTTTTCAAAGCCCAGCGTTTCCAGACTCTCCTCCTTCTTCCCTGCCGGGTCAACTACATAAACCGAATGTTCCCTGGGATAAACCGCCAGCAGGACGGTCTTTACCTGCAATGCCAATTGAGGCGAATCAACACCAATAATCAAGGCGGGCATGTTGGGCGAGTAAGGCGGGACATGCGCGGACTGAAGCATCCGCGCCTCGAGCAGGACCAGCTCGGAGGGCAGGTCGAGGCGCAGCGTGTCAAAAGCAGAAGTTACAAGTGAAAAGTTCATCGGCTGTCTCCAAAATTAAAAGCGGCCCTTCGGCCTTTAACGGGAAAGACCAGGATCTGTCCACAGATTACGCAGATTTCACAGATTTTTTCTGCGTAATCTGCGGAATCTGCGGATGTCCCCCGATAAAAACGGGAGTGCCTTAAAAGCATAATACGTAACTCGTAAATTGTATCTTACGAATTACGTATTACGTATTACGGCATTACGCTTCAGGCTTGTAAAACTAACGCTTCGTGTAAGTCGGAGCCTTGCGGGCGCGCTTGAGGCCTGGCTTCTTGCGTTCCTTCACGCGGGCATCGCGTGTGAGCAAGCCGAACTTGCGCAAGGAGGAAGTCCAGTCAGCGTTGATCTTGACCAGGGCGCGGGCAACTCCCAGACGCACAGCTTCTGTCTGGCCTGTCACGCCGCCGCCATTGACCAAAACAGTCACATCGTAGGTCTTGGCGTCCTGACCAACGGCCGTGAAGGGGCGCAGGATGTCCTCCATATCGCCCAGGCGGGTGAAGAAAGCCGCGGCTTCCTTCTCGTTGACCATGAACTTGCCGCTGCCGCTCATCAAGCGGACGCGGGCGGTGCTTTCCTTGCGGCGGCCAATGCCTTCATAATATTGAACAGACATAATGGCTGCGTTCCTTTCTACTTCATAACCTCAGGGTTTTGCACCCCGTGAGGATGGCTGGGACCGGCGTAAATTTTCAGGCGCTTCAAGACCGAGCGCCCCATGCGGTTGTGCGGCAGCATCCCCCACACAGCGGCGCGCAAGGCCCGGTCAGGATGCTGTTTAAGTTGGTCGCGCAGTGAAATGCTCTTGATACCGCCCGGGTAACCGGAGACGCGGTAATACATCTTTGTATCGAGGCGGCTGTTGGTACGCGTACCGGTCACGGCCACGTTTTCAGCGTTCACCACCACCACGTAATCGCCCATCTCCACGCCAGGCGTGAAGGTCGGTTTGTGCTTTCCGAGCAACACGTGCGCGATACGGGCTGCCAGGCGGCCCAGATTTTGGCCGTTGGCATCCACTACATACCATTTTTGCTGAATCTCAGCAGCTTTCGGATAGTACGTCTTCTGTTGCACTTTCGTCTCTCCGTTCGTTCCTTTTCTTTTATATGACCAGATGATCTAATACGTGACTTCGACGAGGGTCAGCCCATGTGCAGGAGCCAGGCCTGCCGGGAGGTCGCTTCCTTTCGGGACCTCAGCCTGTTCCGCTAAAGAACGGGCCACAGCCTCCGCTGGAAGTCTTCCCTGCGCAACGGCCACCTGGACGAAGACCAGCCGCCGCACCATGCGATACAGAAACGCATTCGCCTGAACCTCAAATTGCCACTCATCTTCAACTTGCCGCCAGGACGCTTTCATCACTGTCCGCACGGTCGTACCTTTTGAGCCGGTCGGCGAACCGAAGGCCGCAAAATCGTGTGTGCCAATGAAATGAGCAGCTACGTTGCCGAGGATCTCACCATCCACTGCAGGCCATACCCGCCAAGCCAAATGCTCGCGTAACGGGTCGCGGATCGGCTGGCAGAACAGGCGGTAGCAGTAGGTGCGGGATGTGGCATCGAAGCGGGGATGAAAATCCGCCGCGGTAACACGTACACCACGCACAGCAAGGTCAGCGGGCAAAACGGCGTTGAGAGCGTGCAGGAGCTCGTTGTCAGTGTGCGACCATTCAAGGTCGAACGCGGCAACCTGCCCCGTCGCGTGAACGCCTGTGTCTGTCCGTCCGGCTAACAGGATCGAACTTCCAGACCACCCGATTTTATGCAGGGCTTTTTCGAGTTCTCCCTGCACAGTTCGGGGTCTCGATAAACTCGACCCATCGGGTTTCGCCTGCCGCTGGCTGCCCAAAAAATGGGCGCCATCGTAGGCAAGGATCACCTGGTAACGTGCCATCATGCCAGTAATCAGTCATCAGTGATCAGTTTTCAGCGTGGACATTGATGATTGGTGACTGATAACCAAATTACTCTTCTACAAGTTCCAACAATACCATCTCAGCCGAATCGCCCATGCGCGGGCCGAGTTTCAGGACACGCGTGTAGCCGCCGTTGCGGGTGGCAAAGCGCGGGGCGATCTCGTCGAACAGGCGTTTGATGACCTGATTATCGCCCAATTTGGAGGCGGCCAGACGACGGGCATTTACCTTTTCGGCGTCTGTGCCGTTGGCGCTGTTGCGAGCGATTGTGATCAGGCGCTCGGCGTCGCCGCGAATGGCAGCTGCCTTGGCGCTGGTGGTCTTAATGCGCTCGTGGATAAAGAATTGTTTAATCAGGTTGCGCCGCAAGGCAACTCGCGCGCCAGTGCTGCGTCCCAATTTATAACCAGAAACCGAATGTCGCATCTTTCAATTACTCCACAGAGGTCGTATCGTCTTTCAGGAAGCCCTTCTCGCGCATCTTCTGACGCAACTCGTCGAGGCTCTTTTCACCAAAGTTTCGGATGGACATGACCGCGGTCTCACCCTTTTCGAGCAAGTCGAGCACATCACCGACCGTGGTGATGCCGGTGCGCTTCAGGGAATTGAAGACGCGCACCGAAAGGTCGAGGGCTTCCACCGGGGTTTCGGCCACTTCACTGCTCAGGCGGCTGCCAGTCACTTCGCGCTCAACCGACACAGTCAGCGTCTCTTCATTGACGCCTGCGATGTAGCGCAGGTGGTCAATCAGGAGTTTGGCGGAAGTGCTGAGGGCGCGTTCCGGCGAGATCGTGCCATCCGTCCAGATATCGAGCACGAGTTTGTCGTAGTTGGTGCTCTGGCCCACACGGGCAGAGGTCACTTCCCAATTCACACGCTTGACCGGGCTGAAGATGGCATCCACCGGCAGTTCGCCGATAGGCATGTGCCCGCTGCGCTCATTGGCCGGGGAATAACCGCGGCCGCGTTCGACAGTAAACTCGATATCCAATTTGGTTTTACTATTATCCACCGTGAAGAGATACAGATCGGGGTTAACGATCTCCACCTCAGCCGGGCTGATAATATCAGCAGCAGTGACAGTCCCCTCACCGCGCACCTCCAGGTGCATACGGGTGCTATCCACGCCATCCAGTTTGATGCGCAGTTGCTTGATCTGCAAAGTTACCTGGATGACATCCTCGCGCACACCGGGAATGTCGCTGAATTCGTGCAGAACGTCCGCAATGCGGACGGAGGTCACAGCCGCGCCATCCAGCGAAGAGAGCAGGATGCGGCGCAAGGCATTGCCCAACGTAACGCCGTAGCCTCGCTCCAGCGGGCTGATCGTAAATTTGCCATAGTTTCGAGCTTCTGCTTCCCGCTCGATCTTCGGCATGACCATGTTCGTGATACCCGTCACGGTTCACCTCTCCCTGTTGATACAGAACGCGCTGGGACCGGTAGCCTGAGGGCCAACCGGTCCGAGCACTGCCAAATGACTAGCGTCGTGAGTAATACTCGACGATCAACTGTTCGTTGAGGCTGCCGTCAATCTCAGCACGCTCCGGCAGGCGACCAACCGCCCCGGACATTTGCTTCAAGTCACGGGACAACCAGACCGGTGCATTGCGGGACTCAGCGGATGAACCGAGGTCCTTGAAATAAGTCAGCTTGCTCGAACCATCGCGGACAGCGATCACGTCGCCTTCCTTGAGCAGCATGGAAGGCACGTCCGTGCGGCGGCCATTGACGGTGAAGTGACCGTGGGTGACCAGCAGGCGGGCCTGAGCGCGGCTCGAAGCAAAGCCTAAACGGAAGATGACATTGTCCAGGCGAGATTCGAGAATCTGCAACAAGTTCAAACCCGTCAGACCGCGGCGGCCGAGGGCCGTCTCATAATAACGGCGGAACTGTCGCTCCAGTACGCCATAAATGCGGCGGGCCTTCTGCTTGGCGCGCAACTGGCGAGCAAAGTCAGATTCGCGGCCGGTACGGTTGCCGCCGCCGCGGCTGGCAGTGCGGCCGTGCTGGCCGGGGGCAAAGTTGCGTTTTTCGAACGCACACTTTGGGGTAAAGCAGCGTTCGCCTTTTAAGTAAAGTTTTTCGCCTTCACGCCGGCACAGTTTGCAGGCCGGTCCAAGTGTTTTTGCCATATCTTATGCTACCTCACCTGAAAATTACACGCGGCGTTTCTTCGGAGGCCGGCAGCCATTGTGCGGAACCGGTGTGATATCCGAGATGGAACGCACTTTCATACCCATGGACTGGACAGCGCGGATTGCATTCTCGCGGCCAGGGCCAGGGCCTTTGACGAACAATTCCACTTCCTGAATACCCAACTGCTGGGCAGCTTTGACAGCCTGCTCAGCGGCCAGGCGGGCAGCAAAAGGCGTGCTCTTGCGAGAGCCTTTGAAACCAGCAGAACCAGCGCTGCCCCAGGCAACGGTGTTTCCTTCGGTGTCCGTCACAGTAACAATCGTGTTATTGAACGAAGCAAAAATGTGAACCTGCCCGGAAGACAGGCTGCGCTTCCCTTTTTTGGCGCCGGTGGAGCGCCGGGTGGAACGTACACTTTGAGCCATGTTTCTCTATATACCTTTCGGGACAGGATTATTTCTTCCCACCACGACGGCGACCGCGCCCAGCCACCGTCTTCTTGGTACCCTTGCGGGTGCGGGAATTGGTGCGCGTACGCTGTCCATGGACCGGCAGATTACGACGGTGACGAAGGCCGCGATAGGACCCGATTTCGATCAGGCGCTTGATGTTCATTTGAACTTCGCGGCGCAGGTCACCTTCTACCTTGAAATTCTTGCTAATGTACTCGCGCAAAGCAGAAACATCCGCTTCGCTTAAGTCTTTGACACGCGTGTCGGGATTGACTTTGGTATGAGTCAAGATCTGCTGCGCACGCGTCGGCCCAATTCCAAAGATATAGGTCAGGCCAACTTCAACCCGCTTATTGCGGGGCAGGTCAACACCTTCAATTCTCGCCATAGTCTACCTACTACCCCTGTCGCTGCTTATGCTTGGGATTTTCGCAAATAATATAGACGCGCCCTTTGCGCCGAACAATGCGGCACTTGGCGCAACGCTTGCGAATGGAGGGTGATACTTTCATGAATTCGTTCTCCTTAACTCGATGGCTGACTTACTGTAGCCAAAGCGTTGATTATACTTGCTCTCATTTGTTCCGTCCAGTGGCGCAATCTCTCTACTGGGTCAGGTCACAGGACAGTCAGGAGGAGGGGATCTCCTTCGGTAACGGCAACACTGTGTTCGAAATGCGCCGTCAGCGACCCATCTGCAGATACGACCGTCCACCGGTCAGGCAGGACACGCGTTTGATCTGTTCCAACCAAAACCATCGGTTCGATGGCAATGGTCATCCCCTGGCGAAGAGGCATCCCGCTCCCCGCGGACCCGTAATTAGGAACCTGGGGGCCTTCGTGCATCTCTCGCCCGACGCCGTGGCCGGTATACTCGCGCGTCACATAATAGCCACGACTTTCTACGTATTGCTGTATCGCCGCCGAAATATCACCTGTTTTGTTGCCTACACGCATCTTGTTAATGCCTGCATACAACGCGCCCTCTGTGACTTCCAGCAGGGCCTTCGCTTCGGGAGAAATCTCCCCGACCCAACCCGTATAGGCTGAGTCAGCCACGAAACCATCCAAAATCGTCCCACAATCCACCGAGACGATGTCCCCTTCTTTCAGCTTGCGCTTCTTGTTGGGGATGCCATGTACCAGCTCATCGTTGATGCTGACCGTAATGGAAGCTGGATATGGCGGCTGGCCATAGCCCTTGAAAGGCGATATACATCGGTGTTTCCGCAGCACTTCCTCAGCAGCCGCGTTGAGGTCGGCTGTGGTAACACCGGGTTTTAAAAGTTCTTTGGTAGCCGCCAGTACCTCGGCATTGATGCGCCCCGCTTCGCGCATCACCTTTAATTCGGCGGGAGTCTTCAAATGTATCTGGCGAGCCCAACTCATATAATCACTACTTTTCCAATGCAGACAGCAACGCTACGGTAACCTGCTCCACCGCCAGTGTGCCGTCAATTTCAACCAGTTTGCCGCGTTGGCGGTAGTATTTAACCAACGGCGCCGTTTGTTCCAGGTAAACCTGAATACGATGGGTTACCGTCTCAACCTTGTCGTCATCACGCTGATAAAGTTCCGAACCGTCCAGATCGCAGATGCCAGCCTTCCTGGGCGGGTTGAACTTCCGGTGATAAATGTGACCATTGGCGCGGCAAGTCCAGCGACCACTGGCCCGTTCCACCAGGATGTTCTGCGCGGCTGTGATGTAGGGAACGCTATTCACTTGGCCTTTGAACTCGACCAGCATCTTCTGGAGCGCATCTGCCTGGACCGGGGTGCGGGGAAAGCCATCCAAAATGGCACCCGCTCCACAGTCCGGTCGAGAGAGGCGGTCACGGATCATGGCAATCGTCACATCGTCCGGGACCAGCTCACCTTTGTCCATATAAGACTTGGCGAGTTTGCCCAATTCGGTCTGGTTCTTAAGGTTCTCGCGGAACAGGTCGCCCGAAGATATGTGCGCCAGTCCGGTCTTTTCCGAAAGGATTTTGGCTTGTGTACCTTTGCCGACACCGGGAGGCCCGAGGAGGACAATGTAGGTCGCCATGCGATTTCTCCTTAACGGACAAGCAGGGAATCCTGATAGCCGTGCAACTTAAGCTCGGCGTCAATGTTCATGAAGACATCGCGCACTACTCCAACCACGATGAGCAATCCAGCAGAGGAGACCAGGAATAAGCTGCTGGATGCACTGGCAGCCGACATGCCCAGGGCCGTCAAAATCAAGCTCAACAGGAACGGTAGGATCGCCACTATGCCCAGGAACAACGCACCTGGCAGAGTGATACGCCGCTGAACGCGGCTCAAGTACTTCTGGGTGGGTGCACCAGTATGGACGCCTGGAACAGTTGCACCGACACGTCTCAAGTTCTCCCCATAATTCTGCTGGTCAAACAAAACCGAGGTGTAAAAGAACGTAAAGACAACCACCATCAAGAAATAGAGCAACCAGTAACCCCAGTTATTGGAACCAGTACCCCCAAAGAAACTCTGCACGCCTGTAAAGAAGGCTTTCACGCCCTCATTCGTGGAACCGGTGAAATAGCTGGCAATAATGGCCGGGAACTGCAGGATGGCGCTGGCAAAGATCAATGGGATCATGCCTGCCAGGTTCACCATCAAGGGCAGGGTGCCTTTCACCGGCATGGACATCCGGCTTCCCATGCGGCGACCCGGGTACATAACCGGTACATTGCGACGGCCCTGTTGAACATATACAATGGCATATACCGTCAACACGAGAACCACAATAGTAAAGACCAGCATGAACACGCGGGTCGTCTGGTCCGTTAGAAGACGGGCCAGATTGAATGGCATGCGGGCAACGATACCGGCAAAGATTACCAGGGACAAGCCCTGCCCGCGAATGCCGTACTCGGAGATTAACTCGCCCAGCCAGATGGCGAACATGGTACCTGCTGTCATTGCCAACAAGACAGTCATGGAGGGCAGCCAAAGATCAGTAGTGAAGCCAAAATTCAAGACGGGCTTACCCAGCGCCTGAATGGAAAGCGAATTGAATATGTTAATCTGACCAACAGCCGAGAGAGCCGCCATCGGTACAGCCAGATAATAGGTCCACTTTTCCATCCATTTCTGGCCTTCGCGCGGATCCTCTTCCATTCTGCGTTGCAAGGCGGGAATAATGGGAACCAGAAGTTGCAAAATGATTTGCGCTGTAATGTACGGATACACACCCATT
>JAKANW010000064.1 GCA_021823555.1 Chloroflexota bacterium | reverse complement strand
CCGATCTATAGGATGAAAAAAGCCTGGCAGGTACGTTGATACCTGCCAGGCTTGCTGACTCATGGCACTGTAAGGCCAAAAAGAATTAGCACCAGAAACCATGCCATTGCATCTATATATTACCATTTTTTTGTGGAAAGGCAACACCTGATGCTCATGACATAACTCACATCTTGCCGGATGATCATCAGGCTGGCTGGTGAGCAAGGCTCAGATTGTTGGCAACCAGTGGCAGCACCTCATTGGCGAATTGATCGGCAGGTGGAGCATGTTTCTCCTTGCTCCATTGCTGGGCCAGCCCGTAGATCGCCCAACTGGCGGCTGTGGCGGCTCGTTCCGGGTTATTTTCAATCTGTTTGGTAATTTCCAGCCAGTGCAGGATCAGTCCATACACCTGGGTTCGGATCTGTGTCTCGATTAAAGTTTGGAATTGCTGCTCTGGGGCGAGGCAATGCGCGTGAAGTTCGGCTACAAATTCACAGACGGTCACAATCAACAGCCGCAGGTTTTCGATGCTGAACTCGCAGGCGTTCAATACCCGGCTTTCCAGTTCACGCTGGAACCCTTCACGGACAGAATAATCCAGCAGGGCATACTTGTCCTGAAAGTGGGCGTAGAAGGTGGCGCGGTTAACCCCGGCGCGATCGGTAATTTCCTGCACATTGATCGCCTGAAAGCCTTCAGATTTGACCAACTCCATGAACGCTTGTACGAGCATTTGACGGGTCCGCCGGACGCGGGGATCCATCTTTTCCATTTCACCATTTGGATTTGACAACATTTTTGCTCCGGTGTTGCTTAGGCAACAAAATCAGACTTTTGGCGGTTGACTTGCCCGAGTAAGGATAGTAAATTAGACAACATCTGTTGTTTATGCAACGGATGTCAATAATATACCATTCCCGGATAGGAGAGTCAAGGTGAATGTTGTGGGTTGCACAAATGGAAGCTGGGCTTTGACACCATTCCCAGGATAAAAGTAAACAATTGTTATAAGGAGAAACAGAATGAATATCACAATCATCGGTGCAGGGAATATGGGGCGCGGGATTGCCACTCGCTTTGTCAGCGGCGGCCACAACGTGACCCTCATGGACCAGGACGATTCCAAAGCGGCCGCACTGGCGCAACAACTCCGATCTGCGGCAAAAAGCGGTGCGAAAGTCACCTCTGCTCCATCAGGCAGTGCTATCCATGCTGACGTTGTTGTCCTGGCTGTTTACTATCCGGTCGTGGCCTCGGTCATCAAACAGTACAGTAAGCAATTGGATGGCAAAATCGTTGTTGATATTACCAATACCCTCAACGATACATTTACAGAACCACGCTTCGAAAATACATCTGGCGCGGAAGAGATAGCCAGACTTCTCCCGAACTCCAAAGTGCTGAAGGCCTTTAACACCACCTTTGCGGGCACGCTTGTGGCGGGACAAGTCGGCGGCCAGCCGCTCGACGTTTTCATCGCAGGGGATGACGCCTCCGCCAAAGCCCTGCTGGCGAACCTGGCCCAATCCAGCGGCCTCCATCCCATAGATGCGGGTCCTCTGCGCCGCGCCCGCCAGTTGGAAGGCATTGGTTTGTTGCACATTACGTTGCAGGGAACCCTGGGCACAAACTGGATGAGCGCCGTCAAGTTCCTGTCGTAGTCCCAAACCTAAACTCTAAAAACATTCAGACAGGCAGAAAAGGCTGCCGCGTTTGGTGAAAGGTGAAAATGTCTGTATCAACTCTTGCCCCTGATCAACTTTGCTCTCAAATCGCCTCGGAGGAGCAGATCGCTCGTACGGCTGAAGCTTTGAAGGCCAATGGATTCCGTGTCCTGATTGCGGAAGATGCTGAAGAAGCCAAAAAACTATTCTTTGAAAACATCCCGGGCGGTGCACAGGTGCATACGAGTGCGTCCCAGACTCTGGAAAGAATTGGCATTATGGACGAAGTGGAAAAGTCCGGCCGCTTCGATGCCATCCGTCACAAGATACGCGCCATGAACCGCGAAACTCAGGGCAACCAGATCCGCCGGTTGGGCGCCAGCCCGGATTATATGGCGGGCAGCGTCCATGCTGTGACCGAGGACGGGCACGTGCTAATCGCATCCATGAGCGGCAGTCAGATTGGGCCGTATGCTTTCGGAGCCGGGAAAGTGGTCTGGGTGGTCGGCGCCCAGAAAATCGTCGCGGATGTTGCAGAGGGATTGCGTCGCGTGGAAGAGTACGTGTTCCCTCTCGAAGATGAGCGCGCCCGACGGGCTTATGGCCGCCACAGCGCCATCAATAAATTGCTGATCTACAACGCCGAAGCGCAACCAGGGCGAGTCACACTAATCCTGGTCAAACGGGCCCTGGGTTTCTAGATTTCCCTGCAAACGAACGGGACGGCCTTGATCGTCCCGTTTTTGATTTAAGCGAAATGCCCAAGTCTCAGGTAAAATAGCCTCATGTTCAAAGCTATCTTCAAAACAATGCGACCGCGCCAATGGACCAAGAACGCCTTTATCTTTGCCGCCCTGGTATTTGACAAGCAGCTATTTCATCTTCCCGCCTTCCTGCAAACGTTGGCCGGCTTTTTTCTGTTCTGCCTGATCTCAAGCAGCGTGTATATCTTCAACGACATCGTTGATATCGAAGCTGATCGCCAGCATCCTGAGAAAAGGAAACGTCCCCTGCCTGCGGGGCAACTATCGGTCAAGGTGGCGTGGGTCGCGGGGATTGTCTTGGTAGTCGTTACCCTGCTTCTGGGGTATTGGATGGATCCGGAATTCGCGGCTGTGTTGGTGACATATTTCCTGCTCAACGTTGCCTACTCGCGCTGGCTCAACATCAGCCGATCATTGATGTTCTGGCGCTGGCTGCCGGTTTTGTCCTGCGCGTGGAAGGCGGCGTGACGCTGATTGACGTCCAGCGTTTTTCGCCGTGGCTCTACGTGGTGATGACTCTCCTGTCGCTTTTCCTCGGCTTTGGCAAGCGCCGCGCCGAACTTGCCCTGCTCGCGCAAGGTGCAGGCTCGCATCGCAAAGTGCTGGATGGCTATACCATCCCACTGCTCGACCAGTACATCATGATCGTCTCCGGTACAACCATCGTGGCGTATTCGCTCTACACATTTTCCGCCCCGAATGTGCCCGCCAATCATGCCATGATGCTCACTATTCCCTTTGTGGTGTACACCATCTTTCGCTATCTGTATCTTATTCAAGTTGAACAGGCGGGGGGCGCCCCGGAGGATGTCCTGCTCACCGACCGTCCCTTCCAGGTTGCAATGGCCTTATGGGCGGTGACCGTACTGATCGTGTTTTATCTCTCGTAAGATAACCCGCCAATTTGCCCAACATGACTACTTCCTCAGTGCCTGGCAAAATTATCCTGTTTGGTGAACACGCGGTTGTCTACGGGCGTCCGGCGTTGGCTGTGCCTGTGACGCAGGTGCATGTAGATGTCGAGATCCTGGACTCTGCCCGCGCCGGGATCTGGATCAAGGCCCCGGCGGTTGACCTCAACGCAGAAATCAAATCGCTTCCCTCCAACCATCCAATTGCTGCCGTTATCCAGAAGTTTTTCCACACCTTTGGCGTTGACCCGTTTCCCGCGCTCCGCATCAAAATCGCATCCTCAATTCCTGTCGCCTCGGGACTTGGCTCCGGCGCGGCGGTCTCGGTGGCATTGGTCCGTGCGCTCGCCTCCCACCTAAATTATACGGTAACGGACGAGGAAGTCAGTTCACTGGCGTACGAAATCGAAAAGATACATCATGGTACACCGTCGGGGATAGATAACACAGTCGTCACTTATGCCAAACCTGTTTACTTTATCAAAGGCCATCCCATAGAGACATTCAAAGTCGGAAAGCCCTTCACCGTTGTGATTGGCGATACCGGTCAGACCGCGCCGACAAAAAAATCCGTGGGCGATGTGCGCCGGTTGTGGCTGAGGGATACCAATCATTTTGAAAGCATGTTCAATGAGATCGCCCAGATCGCCCTGGTGGCGCGCCGCGCCATCGAACGCGGAAAACCCGACCTGTTGGGCGAACTCATGAATCAGAACCACGCCTTGCTGCAAGAGATGACCGTCTCTTCGCCCGATCTGGACTGCCTGGTGGAAGCCGCGCACAAAGCTGGCGCGCTGGGGGCGAAGTTGTCAGGCGGCGGGCGCGGCGGGAACATGATCGCACTGGTAAACCCCAATTTAGCGGAAGCTGTTGCCGGGTCCCTGAAAGAAGCGGGGGCAAGGAACACGATCATCACGCGAATCGCATAACCTCCATGAAACTCAAATCCATCGCGCCTTTGGCGGCTTACGTCACTGTGGCCGCCGGTCTGTTTTGGGCGCATAGCGCCTGGGTCGCGTTATTGGGATTCCACACCGCACTGCTGTTGATCCTGGTAATCGAAAAGCCGGCCGTCCCGGTTCGCGCGCTGCTCAGGGGCGTGGATGTTTTCATGTTGATGGGCTGTGTGTTGTTGGGGGCCAGCGGCGGAGTCGTTTTGTATCTGGCGTGGCCTGTATTTTCCATCTCGCCTAATGTCTTTGCAAACCTGGCTGCCGTTGGATTAACGCCTGCTGCCTGGCCTGCTTTCATTGCCTATTTCGCGCTGGTCAACCCGTGGCTCGAGGAATATTTCTGGCGCGGCTATTTGGGCAATACTTCTCCCAAGCCGGTGGTGATGGATTTCCTTTTTGCGGGGTATCACCTGTTCATTTTGTATGGTAAAACAACCGGGGTATGGATGGCGGTTTCCCTGCTGGTGCTGACGCTGGTTGCCTGGTTGTGGCGGCAGGTATCGCGAAAAAGCGGCGGGTTATTGATCGCCTGCCTCTCCCATGCCGCTGCAGATCTTTCGATTTTGCTGGCGGTCTATTGGATGTATAAATGATGGATATTTTTGTTCTAAAATTGATCCTGGCTCCGGTCATCATTGGTTCGGCCAGTCTGGCGGGACGCCGTTGGGGACCGGCCGTCAGCGGCTGGCTGATCGGGCTTCCGCTCACCTCAGGGCCGGTGACGTTTTTCGTGGCGCTCAGTCACAGCAGCGCCTTTGCCTTCGACACAGTGCGCGGCGTATTGAGCGGCGGCTTTTCGCTGATCGCATACAGCCTGGCCTACGCCTGGATTGCCAGGAAATTCGACTGGCGCACCTCGTTGTCAGCCAGCTTGCTGGTCTTTGCCGGGATGACCATGTTGTTGCAATATGTCACCATCCCTCTGATTCCGCTTTTCGCGCTGGTTGTGCTGGCCATCTTCATTGGGCTGTGGTTGTTGCCCAAGCGGAAGGCTACGAATTCAGACCAACCCGACCCTGGCAGGTGGGACATCCCCGCGCGCATTCTGATCGGCACGAGTTTTATCCTGCTCATCACCGGTATAGCGCCTTATATCGGTTCGCGGCTCACGGGCCTGCTGACCACCCTTCCGCTGTATGCCAGCATCCTGGCGGTCTTTGCCCACCGACACGAGGGCGAAGCAGGCGCGGTCAACGTGCTGTACGGGCTGGTACTGGGATTATTCGCCTTTGCCGGTTTCTATCTCGTGCTAGGTGCGCTGATCGAAAATAGTCACCTGGCTGTCAGCTTCGGCGCCGCGACGCTGGCCGCGCTGGTCGTCCAGGGTGGGACTTTGTTGGTTTTGCAGCAACTGCATAGGAAAAGGGGATGAAGTGCTCGCTGGTCATCCGCGCCTATAACGAAGAGAAGCACATCGGGCGTTTGCTGGAGGGCATCCAGCAGCAGACGATCCGGGATGTGGAGATCATCCTCGTCGATTCAGGCTCGACCGATGGGACTGTTTCCGTGGCCGAATCCTTTGGGGCGCGCCTCGTGCATATCCCATCAGCGGAGTTTACCTTTGGGCGGTCGCTCAATCTCGGCGTCCGGGCTGCGACGCGGGAATGGGTCGTCATTGCCAGCGCGCACGTCTATCCCGTCTACCCCGACTGGCTGGAGTCGCTCCTGCGTCCGTTTGAGGATGAGAAGGTCGCGTTGGCCTATGGCAAACAGCGCGGACCCGAATCCGCCAGGTTTTCAGAGCAGCAGATCTTTCACCAGTGGTTTCCTGATGCGAGCAAGCCGCGCCAGGAGACGGCCTTTTGCAATAACGCCAATGCTGCCATCCGGCGAAGCCTGTGGGAGGATAACCCGTACGATGAGACGTTGACCGGGCTGGAGGATTTGGCGTGGGCCAAGTGGGCGAAGGAGCAGGGATATGCCATCGCCTATGTGGCCGAGGCGGAGATTATTCATGTCCATGATGAGACGCCGCGCGGCGTGTTCAATCGCTACCGCCGCGAGGCCATGGCTTTCAAGCGTATCCACCCCGAAGCGCATTTCAATTTGTATGATTTTGTTCGATTGACGGCCGCGAACATTTTGAGCGACTTGTGGCATGCGGCGCGCGAGCGCGCCTTGTGGAGGAATTTCACTTCGATGTTTTGGTTCCGCTTCATGCAGTTTTATGGGACCCGGGTGGGCTACCGAGAGTCGAGTCTGCTCACGCCGCAGTTGCGTGAGACGTTCTATTATGCGCTGGAAAGAAAGAAGAAAGATGAAAAGAAGAGAGATATAGAACCGATTCAGTATGACGGCGATAATTGAGTTCATGATGGCGGTCGAGTAGTTGCTGTTGGTCGAGTAGGGCGAAGCCCATATCGAAACCAGGCAACGTATCGAGACCACATACTTTATGTTTTATAAAACTCGGTGGTCTCGATACGCCCTTCGACGAACACCCAGGGCTACTCGACCATCTACACGCCTAAAATTTTAAGTATAAACTCCGCCGTGCGCTTGCCAGACGTTCCATCGGTGAACGTGATTTCATCTTCGACGAACTTCCTGCGTTCAGCAGAATCAAGCGAGGGATTTTTCAAGTAGGCGTTCAAAATATCGCGCAATTCTGCTTCATTCTCGGCGACGCGTCCCGCCTTGGCGTCGCGGAAGCGCTTGTGGGTCGGCCAGTTGCCAATCTTTTTGAGGGAGAGCGAATATTTCTTCGGTTTGTTCCACCCGCCAGGGACGTCAATCACCGCGGCGACGATGGGCGTGTCGTGAACGGCGGTCTCGACCACCATCGTGGAATAGACCGTCACCAACACATCCGAGTGCGCCATCATGGAGGATTTCTCGTCCATGTCTTCGCCGCTGTAATAGCCGAGCGATCCGCCCAGCGCAACCGGTTTGACCACATGCACATTGGGATATTGTTTCTCGAGGGCGAAGATACGCTCGCGTTCGTCGGCGAAGATTTTTGGTTTGTCCTGAAAGTGACTCGGGTGCAGGCGGATCAGCAGTTGCGAGGGTTCAGCCAGCGCGTCGGAGGAGACCAGTTTGGCGAGGGCCTCCACGTTGGGATAGTTCGGCGCGAAGTGGACGAACGAGCAGGCGTACGAGATCAACTTTCGGTTGGGGTCGAGGCCGTGCAGTTTGAAGTAGTCTGCCTTCGAGAGTTGCCATTCCTTGCGGAAGTAGCCGTCGTACGAAGGGATGCCGCCGATGTGGACGCGTTCGGGCGACCAATCGGAGCCGTAGACCAACTCGTCCTTTTGCAATTGCGACCAGCAGGTGACGTAGTCCATCGGTGCGCCGCGGATGGCGTAACTGGAGGGGTTGTCCCAGCCGACGATGGCGGCCAGGGTCGGGATGCCGCGCGCGTGCGCCTCGCGCAGGAGGTAACGGTCGAGCCGCCAGCCTGCGGTGGAGGCGATGACCAGGTCGGGGGTATGAGTCGCAAATAGGTCGGCATACAGGCTCGGGGTCGGGATGAAGCGGTTCTGAATCCGCACGAGGAAGTTGCGGGCGAAGGAAAATGTCCGCAGGAGGAGAATGGCGAGCGCGGCGGGAATCCAAATCCCGAGGCGGAATTTCCAACCGTTCTCGACCCAGACTTCCCAGATGTGGCTGTCCATGGCTTCGGTGTTGATGCGCCACGAGCCGCCGACGCGACGGAGGTAGGCGAGAAGCCATTGGAGGCGGGGGGAGATGGTGTTGGCGTAGTGGGTGGCTTCGTGGAGGCGCAGGCTTTCAAACGTGAGGCCGCGTTGCGAGATGCGAGATGCGAGATGCGGGATCAGCGCGTCGTCGGTGAGGAGGACGATCTCGACGCCCGCGTTGAGGAGCGTCGGGACGACGTCGCTTTGGAGGAAGTAGATGATGGCCATGCCGTGGTCGGCGGAAATGAAGATGCGTTTGGTCATGTCGTTTGATTTTACCCGCTGTTTTAGTGAGTTGTGGCGATGGGAGAAGGTTGCCAACTATATATTGAATGTTCGCCAGAAAAAATACTCACCATTCCTGTTTTAATGTTTAGTGTATAAAAAGAGCCATAACCAAGCGGACCCCAACCGCCACAACCCGAAGGTGTGCAAAAATCACCCGCAAACAGAATAAGATTTTGACTGTCTGGAGACCAAGCAGTTTCTAAAATGTAACTATAAAGAAAGGGAACTTTTAAATTTTCAAAATCCACAGTATATTTGGTTGTAGCCAAAGATTGAGAATTTACAAAAAATAAATCAAATTTGGTTTCTGAGAATTGTGATTGAAGCAGCAAACTATTTCCATCTGGCGAGATGGAAAGAGACCGTATGTAACCATGTGGCTGTTGCTGTTCTTTTAATGAAAGCAAGCTTTCTGTTTCTTGTGTTCTGGCATCATAACGCATTAGCCGCTCATCTATTAGCGGATCTGGCTTACGAGCAAGATCGATTTTTGATGCGAGAAAATACAGATAATTTCCTGTTTTATCCCAGATAGGATTAAAAGATGTGCTATCCACATCATTTGTGTGTATTAAATCACCTGTCACACTGTTGACGCATATCCAGGTAGGTGTGAAGCCCCCAACGCCATTGTCTGTATACGAAAACCATCTGCCATTTGGCGACCAAGATAAACCACGCTCCAGCCCGCAGCCTCGTTTTATTGTTTTTACAATTTTATTTGCGGCAACATCGAACAAAACCAATGAATAATCTTTTATAAAGAGAAGGTCGCGCCCATTTGGTGACCATAATAATACAGGGATGCCAGCATTGGCTTCAAACGAAGATAATTCTGATACATTTCCTGTCGCTATGTCAATCATCCCAACAAGATAGGGCGCTATGCCGCTCTCTGGTCCAGGTGTGGGAGTTACAGTTGACTTGCCCCCCACAGTCTCCAAGTAGGCTATTTTTGAACTATCTGGAGACCATACATATATAAAGAATTCTCTTGTTTCAGGAAGAGGCAAAAGTTTTCTTTTTTCTGAGCCATCACGCGACACTATCCACAACTCATCGCCTGAAAAATAACTAATCCATTTTCCGTCTGGAGACCATTGCAACAAAAGATTACTACTTACCCAACGCTTATTGGTTTTAATATCTACCATTTTTCTTTCCCCGCTGCCATCCATATTCAGTAGTTCACGAAAAGGTTTGAACATGGTTT
>JAKANW010000063.1 GCA_021823555.1 Chloroflexota bacterium | reverse complement strand
TTGTGTCTCTGCGATCTTTAGGTGGCGTTCCTTCAAGTCCAATTCAGCCGCTTTTTCCTCATAATCCCATTTCCACCGAACGCCCTTGACCACTTCTCCCACCATTTCCAAAGGCTTCCACAGGCCATCCAGGGTAATGGAGAGGGGAGAACCATAATGAATTTTCACCAACTCGAGCGGTTTGTTGTTGCTTATTCTCAAAATCCGATGAGTGATCTTCGGCTCATATAATCTTTTGGGATCTTCGACGAGCATTC
The DNA here is from genome assembly GCA_021823555.1 of Chloroflexota bacterium. Next base: position 9,165 of record JAKANW010000063.1, on the reverse strand, counting down.
TTTGCAAAGCGCCAATAGATTGTACGTTTTCAGAGAGCAAGATCGAGAAGATAGAGTAGAAAAAATCCGATGCTATCAGAAAGTCATTGGAATAATTTAAAAATTGCGAAACCGCCATATTCCCTGGAAATGGCATCAAAACCTGTAATGTTTTTTCTGGGGTAAATGTAATCGAAAAGCCGCTGTCATCCGTGACGAATAAGATGACAGAGTTCTCTGCGATCCTCTGGCCCTGGCCTTCCAGGGACTTGTCCATACTCAAGGGAGCAATGATTGCCTTGGTGACGGGATCCGCCAAATACGCCTTTACGCGATTAATATCCCCTTCAATGCCGACAAATTCATAAAAATCCTTTGCCAGATCTTTTATTTTTTCATCGACAAGGATGACGGTTTCGTACATTTCTCCAGCCGGCGTCTGGAGTTTTAAATGGATGGTTTTTCTCTCGTTTCCGTACGCTGACCTTGAAAAAGTTGGCATAATTTCCTCACCGCATCTTTTCAAACAAGAGAGGCTGGGTTCTTCCTATTTTTTCAGGAGATCTTCAACCAGTTGCTCTGGTACCTGCACAGCCACCACTTCCCCTCTTACAGTGACAACCCCATTCGCCAGGATCCATTCTTCGATGACTACCTTGCGTCCTTTGACTTCCTTCACCTTGCCGCGCACTTCCAATTCCACGCCCAGGGGAGTGGGCTTGAGGTAATCCACGTGGAGCGAAGCGGTCAGGAAGCGTAGAGGCGGCTCGGTATCCATGGCGCGGTTTTCGGCTCGGTAAGCGGCCGCAGCGGCAGTGCCTGTTCCATGGCAATCAATCAAGGAAGCCAATAATCCGCCGTAAACATATCCGGGAATGGCAATGTGATATGGCTCCGGTAAAAAATGGGTAACCGACTCATCGCCGTCCCAGTAACTTTTGATCTGGTGGCCGAACTCGTTCAAGCGCCCACAGCCATAACAGTGGGACAGGGAATCGGGGTAGAAATTCTGGAAAGCAAGTTGAGACATAATTTACCTACGGTGTTGGAGTAAAGATGGGGGTCGAACTGGCCGGCTTTGTTTTGCTGGCAGTCGGTGTAGCAGAAGGAACAGGAGTCCGCGTCAATGTCGCCGTGGCAGATGGTGCAGGCGTTCGGCTGGGTTTGGGCGTAATAGTGGGAGCGGGCGTCCGGCTAGGTTTCGGCGTGGAGGAAGGCGAAGGCGTCAGCGTCGGCTTGGGAGTGGGGCTGAGGGTAAGGGTCGGGGTGGCCGTCGGCGGATCGCCCTGCAAAATAAATTCACCAACTACTTTCCATTCTTCGCCAACAAAAATTATTAACTGGTATCTTCCTGGCAGCCAACCGCCTAGCGGATTTGTGCAATCAGCGTAACCGTATCCGCCGGTCCCACCATCCCAAGGTTTGGTTTCTTCATGAACCAAACTGCCATCCCTAAACCAGAGAGCGGTCCATTGTGCGCCGGGCTGCATCTTGTCGTAAGAAAAGACTGCGCACATATAATGGATGGGATTCTGGAACACCGTGGCCGGCGTGACAGAGGCAAGGTCGCCGCACTCCAGGGTAAACTGGGGCGGGCTGAAGACAGCATTGGGGTCAGGAGTCACTTCGCTCTGGAACAAGGCTTCGATGGCGGGCGGCAGGAACGGCGTCGGCGTGACCGTAGCCGTATCCGTCACCAGGGGTGTATCGGTAATGGTCGGTGTCAGGGTGATGGTCGGGGAAAGCGTGATCGTCGGTACGAGGGACGGACTGGGCGTGAGTGTGATCGTCGGGGAGGGCGGAAAATAATAATAAGCCGCCGGTTCCCCATAAACCGCCAGGCCGCCGGCAAAAGCGAGCAAAAGCACAGACAAGCCAAACAAACGCCAGCTTGCCCCAATCCTTCGGCGGCGCATACGGTAAAAAGTCAATTTACGGGCATATTGGTAGGATTGGATGGCAGCTCGCAGGCCAAAGATTGCCCCAATCGCAGAAAGGAGAACCGCAGCAATGATCCCGGATCGAATATCCATCGCGCAAATTATACTTCGCATTCAAAGGCTTGCTAAAGGTTGCAGGCTAAGGGTTGAAGTGGTAAAACAGGACTTATGACCAAACTCGTCTTCTTAAAGCTGGGCGGATCGTTAATCACCGACAAGACGCGACCCTATACACCCCGACTGGATAAACTGGCGAACCTGTCCCTGCAAATTGCGACGGTTCTCGCGCGTGCCTCAGCGGGTCCCGCTTCCGATCTGCGCCTGCTGCTCGGGCATGGCTCCGGCTCCTTCGGCCATACGGCGGCCCAAAAATATGGAACCCGCCAGGGTGTACGCGACGCGCAGGACTGGTACGGTTTTGCTGACGTACATTATCAAGCTGCAGAACTGAATTCCCACGTGATGAGCGCGCTGTATCATGCAGGTATCCCGGCGCTGGCCTTTCCGCCTTCCGCGGCGGTCATTGCCAGCGACGGACGAATTTCGCTGTGGGAGACAACGCCCATCCGCATGGCACTGGCCAATGGGATCCTGCCAGTCGTATACGGCGACGTGGTATTCGATGAAGTGCGCGGCGGCACGATCCTTTCGACCGAGGAGTTGTTCCAGGAACTGGCGCGTCAGTTGGACCCCGACCGGATCCTGCTGGCGGGCCTGGAAGCGGGGGTGTGGGAAGATTTCCCGGCGAGGAAACGCTTATTAAACGAGATCAGCCCCAAGTCCTATGAAGAGATGCGGGCAGGCGTAGGGGGGGCCGCGGAAGCAGACGTCACCGGCGGGATGGAGTCCAAAGTCAAACAAATGCTGGATCTCGTCCAACAAATCCCGGGGCTGGAAGCAGTCATCTTCTCGGCGGAAGAATCGGGCAACCTGGCGCTGGCCCTGGAGGGCGCGCCGTTGGGGACAAAAATCGTCACGTGACAAAAATTACAAAACGGGGGCAGGAAATCTATTGCCGAAAAAACGAAAATGACTGAAAATTAAAATGCAGAGTAGATCAAAGGAGATGAAATGGCAATCAAAGCAAAAGCCCAAAGGGGCAAGGCCCAAAAAGCCACTACGAAAAAAGTTGCGGCCAAGAAGCCTGCTGTAAAAAAGACAGCAGTTGTAAAAAGAAAAGCCGTCCCTGGTTTCGTCCCGATCCGATTGAAACTGCGTCGTCCGGTGCCTTCGGACATCGAGATCGCACAGGAGGCCAGGCTCAAGCCCATCCTCCAGGTGGCCGGGGAACTTGGCATCCGCGAAAACGAACTTGAACTCTTTGGGTCGTACAAGGCAAAGGTTAAACTGGAAATCCTGGAACGGCTGAAGAACCGCCCGGACGGCAAATACATTGACGTGACGGCCATTACTCCCACCCCGCTTGGCGAAGGCAAGACCACCACCACAGTCGGCCTGTCGCAGGCCCTGGGCGCGCATCTCGGCAAGAAAGTCATGACTGCTATCCGCCAGCCTTCACAGGGACCGACCTTTGGCATCAAAGGCGGCGCGGCTGGGGGCGGATACTCGCAGGTCGTCCCAATGGAAGATTTCAACCTGCACCTGACCGGCGACATCCACGCCATCACGGCCGCACATAACCTGTGTGCGGCAGCCCTTGACGTGCGCATGATGCACGAGGCGCAGCAGGATGATGAGAAACTCTTCAATGCGTTGTGCCCGCCGGATAAAAAGGGCAATCGCAGGTTTTCCCCCACCATGCTGCGGCGCTTGAAGAAACTTGGTGTTGATAAGACCGATCCGAATGAATTGACTCCCGAAGAACGCAGCCGTTTTGTCCGGCTCGATATTGACCCGGCGTCCATTACCTGGCGGCGCGTGATTGACATCAATGACCGCTTCCTGCGTGATATCGAAGTGGGTCTCGGAAAAGATGAGGCAGGCTTTGAGCATCGCTCCGGCTATGATATTACGGTCGCTTCCGAGATCATGGCTATCCTGGCGCTGACCACCAGCCTGGCTGATATGCGCGAGCGCCTGGGCGCGATGGTGATCGGCACGAACAAGAGAGGCGAAGCCGTCACTGCGGAAGACCTGGGCGTGGCCGGCGCGTTAACCGTATTGATGAAGGATGCCATCAAACCGAACCTGATGCAGACCCTGGAGGGGACGCCCGCCTTCGTTCACGCGGGACCGTTTGCCAATATCGCGCACGGACAGTCCTCCATCATCGCCGACAAGATCGCGCTCAAGCTGGTCGGCAAGGATGGCTACGTCGTCACCGAGTCCGGCTTCGGCGCGGACATCGGCATGGAAAAATTCTTCGGCATCAAATGCCGCTCCAGTGGATTGGTGCCGCAGGTGGTGGTGCTGGTCGCCACGGTGCGTGCGCTGAAGATGCACGGCGGCGGGCCAAAGGTGGTGGCTGGCAAACCGCTGGCGGCCGAGTACACCGACGAAAACCTGGACCTGCTGCGCAAGGGCCTGCCGAACATGGAACGCCACATCAGGAACGCGCTCAAGTACGGCGTGAACGTGGTGGTGGCGGTCAATTCCTTTGCTACGGACACCCCCGCCGAAGTGGAACTGGTCCGCAAGGCGGCACTGGAGGCGGGAGCAATGGATGCGGTCGTCTCGACTCACTGGGCCGATGGCGGCAAGGGTGCGATCAAACTGGCCGAGGCGGTGGTCAAGGCAGCCGAGAAACCCAGCAATTTCCAGCAGCTCTATCCGCTGGATATTTCGATCAAGGAAAAGATCGAGGCCATCGCCAGGGAGATCTACGGCGCGGACGGCGTGGACTACTCGGAAGAAGCCGAGAAGAAGATCGCCCTGTATACACAGTTGGGCTTCGACGGCCTGCCGATTTGCATGGCAAAGACGCACCTGTCATTCACTACTGAGGCTGCCATCAAGGGTGCGCCGACCGGCTTCCGCGTGCCCGTGCGCGATATCCGCGCCAGCGTGGGTGCAGGCTTCCTCTATCCGCTGCTGGGCGAGATGAGGACCATGCCCGGCCTGCCAACCCGTCCGGTGTTCTATGATGTAGACCTGGATTTGGAGACCGGCAAGGTGGTGGGATTGTTCTAAAGAAAAGAAGCAAGAGGAAAGAAACAGCCTTCGCTTTCGGGCGAGGGCTGTTTTTGTACCAGGATGAGGGAGGCTATTTTATTATTTCGGACTCACTCGATAAATCTCGCCATTGTCATCCTTGTAGATCAGCTCAAGGTGGGCAACCAAGCTCAGGTCGGCGGGAGAGGCGAGATATTTGTATTCGTTGGGGGTGTACCAGATGATATATCCACTCTCCTGGCCGGGCCAGCCGGGGTAGTTGGCTCGCAGGATCGCCAGACGCTGTTCCTGCGGCAGGGAATTATCCACCGGCAAAAGGGTATGGATCGGACGTTTGTATTGGAACCAAAGCAGGTTGACATAATTGCTGTAGATCACAGCCGAGGAATTCTGCTGCGCCAGTCCGCGCCCGACCTGGGTCACTTTCATGTCCATGAAGTAGCTGGAATTGTAAATGTTGTAATTGCTCGGTTCGCCGTTCTGCAAGGCCAGGCGCAGGTATCCCTGCAAATCATAGATCGGATAGACCAGCCACAGCCACGCGACCGCAATCCCAAAGACATACAGCGCGCGGGCGCGGCTCAAATGCGGGAGGATCAAATATTCCCAAACAAACAGAAGGAAAACCAGAGCGACAGGTTGGACGATGATATAGTATCGATCCGATGTCAGGTCACGATGGTCAATGGTGTTGACGGTAAAGGCCAACAGAAAATAATAGACCACGGAAAAGACCAGCCCCGGCCAGACGAAACGTCCCGCCAGTGCCCTGCCCCAGGCGGACCAGTTCTCTTTGCGCCGGAAATTCAGAATGAGGAGCAGGACTGCCAATGGCAAAAGGATCGTCAACGGGCGGAGCAGGAGCGATTTCAAGCCCGGCAGGTATGGCAGGAACCAGTGCAGGATCTTAGTCATGGAGAGACTCATGTTCTCCAGCGGCAACATCTCTTCATACGAACGCGGACCGAAGATCGTGTGGTATCCCAAATAATTGTGCAGGAGCAGCCAGGCCGCCAAGGGCAGGAAGGATAACCCGGCAGGGAGAAGCAGTTTCACAAACCCGCGCCAATTCTCCTTGACGAGTACAACCAATCCGCCAACTCCAAATAAAACAATACCCAAATAACGTTGCAACAAGGATAGTCCCGCCAGGATAAACATCCACCACAGGCTGCGCGGTGAGGCCGTTTCCAAATAATCGCCAGCCGCCAGAAAGAACAAAATCATGAAAGTAACGAACAACGGATCGGAGGCCACATTGGCGTAAATGCGGATCATCGAGCTGGAGATCAAAGCTGCCAGGCCGGCAAACAGGGCATAGCCAGGATGGTCGGGAAAAATCCGCTCGAACAGCAGCCCCCACAACCAGATATTGACTGGGAACAGCAGGACATTCAAATACCAGGCCACATGAAAAACATCCAGCCGCGTGATGAGGCTGAGCGCTGCCAGCAAAAGCGGATACAGCGGCGGCCATTGGATGTAGGGAGAATCCACATTATCCACAAAGCCCCTGCCCGCCAGCAGGCTATCTGACGCGCCCATGGCGCGGACTGCATCGGACGAGACGCCTGCACCATATTTGTGCGTCGTGATGAGGACGAAGACCAGCCCCAGCAGGGCAAGCAGGATCAAAGAGAGGCGATAGGTTCGACGTGTGAGTTGCATAGGACGCTGGCAATTATAATCGAGTAGGGAGCGGCGGCTAACCGCTCCCTCTCACACCACCGGACATGCGGGGCCGCACGCAAAGCGGAGCGGTTCACCGAGAGTAGCACAGAACTTCTTGCACTGGATTTTCCTCCGTCTCGTGCCGGGGACGGCTCGACCCTCTGCACAACTCCCACAGGCTTCACCCATTTCGTTTGCACAGTAGTTTCTCTATCCGAGAGATTCGGTCTTCTATGTTCATCCCACGAACTACTCAGCATACTCATCCTCTCGATGTTCAGCCCTTCCCAGCCGACCCCTTGCTCCTCGCTGGTACTATGGCCTCGGCTGACTCCTGTCATCTCAGTCTGACCTCACGACCAGAGTTACTCTGAAAGCCGAATGACAGGTCTCCCCAGGTAAGAACGTTGACTTTCCCTGCACCCTTGTCGCATTTACTTCCCAAGTCCTTGATTGCATTGGGCTTTGTTATCTGTTGCTAACTCGCCCGACTTGGACAGCCTCTCATGCGCTTCGTGTTCCTCAAGTCGCAGGTTTGCCTCCGGCTTCCTCCAGACCTCGCCTCACGGTGACGCCCTTGCCTTTGGCTAACGGTTGGTGCAATCAACCTCCGTAAGGGTCTTTCACCCTCTAGTCATCGCCCATGCTGGGCGCACAACAAAAATCCGAAGCCTTGCGACCTCGGATTTTCAATTCATACGTCCACAAACTCGGCCACAGCCACGCTTTTCAACTTTGCCAGATTCTTTCGGTGCAATTTGATCCTTTCGATCTCGTGCAATGTTTCCGCGGTGAGATAACTCTCACCGCAGTTGGGACAGACCACCACAGGCACTTTCTCGATAATCAATAAATTCGCGCCTTTGCCGTAACTGCGCGTCATATAACGGACTTCGGCTCCTTTTTTGCCGCAAATGTCGCAGGTCATAGTTTCTCCTTATTCACGAAACACAGTGACAAATACCAGTTTTCCAGTCGGGCTGATTTTGGTCACGGTAACGACCGATTCGCCAGCCAGCGATTCGCCTCTGACGAGATACTTCCATTCGCCTGTACTCTGGTCTTTCTGGCGTTCGATAATCTTACCTGACAGAATCGCGCTTTCCACGTCGAAAATGCTCAACCCATCCTCATCCATTTCGTCATCTGCATGGACGGTCATTACGTATTGCCGTGTGCGGATTCTTTCTCGAAGTTGGTTTAGGATTCGCTCGAACACAGATGACTCCGTGGACAGGATGGTAGTCTAAATATACATCAAAATCCATCTCGTGGGCAGGCAATTTTCTGCCAGCCGACTCCCCTCTCCCAAAGGGAGAGGGATAGGGGTGAGGGCAATGGTGACGCGTGTCCCCGCAATCGTTTCGGTTGGACACGGCGCGGGTGAGACACCTTCGTCAGGTCTCCTCAGAACCCCGATCATCGTGACGCGCCTCCCCGCAATCGTTTCGGTTTGACGCGGCGCGGATGAGACATGTCAGGTTTCCCACCCGAACCCGCAAATCCAGTTTTTCTCCTCGATTCCAGTAAAAACCTGACATGCCTCCGAGAGAGTCCGATGATTATGGCCTCTGTCCGCGCGATGACTCTGGTCAGTCACGGCGCGGATGAGACATGTCAGGTTTCCCACTCGAAGGTTTCCCACTCGAACCCGCGAAACCCCGCTCATCGTGACCCACGTCCACGCGATGACTCTGGTCAATCACGGCGCGGATGAGACACCTTCGGCGAGTCAACCACCCACGCATGGGACACGAATATTCGAAGTGACGCGCCTGTATTCGTTTATTCGTGGACAAAATTCGTGGATGGTATCTCCCAGAATGAAATCAAAAAGGCGGCGTGACAGCCGCCTTTTGGTTTGAAGCACTGCTCTCGTCAGCGCGCTTCTCTCTCCCGTTTAGGGAGATGGAACGGGTTGATGGCAGTCATCACCGCTTCCTTGCCGACCTCGTCTTCGCGCGTTTCGAACGATTTGAAATAGAACAGGCGACGTAAAGCCACTTTTTACCGTATCATAATTCATTTACATCTCGCAGTAATCCTCTAAACTCACTTATCATTTCGTAGCGTGGCGTTTCGGGAACACCCCTAATGAGACCCTGTTCAAACCATTTTGCAACTGGTGCTCCGAAATAAAAATTAAGCCTCAGTTTGGCTTCAAAGTCTTCCACTGTCCAAACATCATTAAGTTCATTAGCGACATCAAATATTCCATCAAAGTCCCGATAATTAAAGCGTGGAAAGACTTCCCAAAAAACTGTAACCAAATCTATTGCGGCTAGTGGTCTTAATGAGCGTTTGTTGGGATCAAAAGCCTTCCTGAACAAAATATCGTTAATATAAGGGCTATTCCATCTGTAGTGTTTCAGTCCTCTCATCTGACCTGCCTCGGAAAATGTGACCAAGTAAAATGAGAGTCAAGCGCCAAAAAAGGAGCGAAACTCTTATGAACCGAAGAAAGCCAGAACAAATCGTGCAACTCTTGCGCAAAGCCGATGAA
>JAKANW010000062.1 GCA_021823555.1 Chloroflexota bacterium | reverse complement strand
GCATCGAACACGCCACCATGCACCTGCTGTACACGCGCTTCTTCCACAAAGCGCTGCGCGACGCAGGCATCACCGAAGGCAACGAGCCGATGTTGCAATTGCGCAACCAGGGCATCATCCTGGGCGCAGACAATGAGAAGATGTCCAAGAGCCGCGGCAACGTGGTCGCGCCCGACGAACTGGTGGCACAGCACGGCACGGACGCTTTGCGCACCTATTTGATGTTCGCCTATCGCTGGCAGGAGGGCGGCCCGTGGAACTCGCAAGGTATTGATGGGACCGCGCGCTGGCTGAGACGCGTGTGGACGTTGTTCACCGATTCAGTAACGGATGCTGAAGCGGACAAACGGATGACGGCAACGGATGATGTAAAGCGGAATTTGCGTCGAAAAGTTCACCAAACCCTAAAGAGCGTCACACGTGACTTCGAGAACTTTGAGTTCAACACCATCATCTCGTCGTTGATGGAATTGATGAACGAAATGTACAAGGCACGCGAAGCAGGCGCGGTCGGATCGCCCGAATGGAACGAAGCCCAGGACATTTACCTGCGTATGTTGGCTCCCGTCGCACCGCACATCGCCGAGGAACTGTGGTATCGGAGTAAGGGCGAGCCTTCAAGCGAAAGCCCAGAGACTCAGTCAAGCATGGCGGCTCGCCCCTACCATTCTGTGCATCAGCAGCAATGGCCGAGGGTTGATGAGGAAGCCGCCAGGGAAGATATGATCGAATTGCCTGTCCAGGTCAACGGCAAAGTGCGCGACCACATCATCGTCTCTGCGGACGCGAGCGAGGAAGAGATCACGTCGGCGGCACTGGCGAGTGACGTGGTGAAGAAGTATCTGGAAGGCAGAGAACCACGCAAAGTCATTGTAGCGAACAAGAGGCTGGTGAATGTGGTCGTTTAGTCGGTAGTTGGGTAGTTTGATAGTTCGATAGTAAAGCCCCTGAAGGTTACGAGACTCTCAGGGGCTTTGTATTGGATTAGCTGTTCTTCATCGGTAAATTCACACCGCAGTAGGGGCAATCCGCTGATTGCGGGCCGGTCCACCTGACTTCGTGCCCGCGGATAGGACCGCCGCAGTTGGGACAAGTCGTGGGCAGCGCGTCGAGGCGATGTTCAGAAATTACCAATTTAGGCGATGGCGGCGGCATGGTTGGCGCTTCATCGGGCGCAGGTTGTGCCGGATTCTCGACAGCTTGCGGAACAACCTGCATCAGGATAGCTTCGAAGACGCCGCTGATGGCGATCAAGACCAAAATGCCTGGCCACCACCAGCCTTTCCAAGCCAGGATCGCCAGCCCGATCAGCCATACCGCTGCATGGATGGAACGCCAGACGCCTGTCAGTTTTGGTTTGTCAGCATGTCTGCTCATAGCGGATGTTCCTTGCGGTCAATTTTAGAGGATGAATTTCAATTCCAGGAGCAAATATACACCTTTCTCCTGAATAGGTCAGCGTTGCAGGAGTATCCCCCGGAGATCACCGTGTAGTTAACATGCGCCTAGCATAGCACTGATTTTTCGGGAGGGGAATGGCGCAATGGAGGGAATGCCCGCTTCCTGCCGCCCCCTGGCCTGCTCCCGTTAAATCAAATTTCCCTTCGTCCCGCGCCACAGCGCTTACTTGTATGCCACTACCGAAAATGTTTCATCGGGGCGGTGGGTCCCGTTAAACGAGCGTGACCTAGCCTGTCTGGTGCGGCGCACTCCCCATGGGGATATTCCCCGCCAGGCCCAATTCCGGGGCGATCCGCCGCATGGCGGCAATGACGTTACCGACGTGCTCCCACTGATCAATCCCGAAGTCCTTCGTGGCGGCCTCGATGTTGGCGCGCTCGGCCCCGGCGGCGAAGGCCTTGTCCTTCCACTTCTTTTTCACGGAACTGGGTTCCAGGTCATACAGGGAACGCGACGGGCGTACGAGCGCGACCGCGGTGACAAAGCCGGTGATCTCGTCACAGGCATAGAGGGCCTTGCGGCGCAACGTATCGCGCGGCACTCCGGTGCGGTCCGCGTGGCTGAGAATATCCTGGATGATATCTTCAGGCACGCCGCGTTCGCGCAGAATGGGCGCACCCGCCATGGGATGTTCTTCCAGCGTGGGATGGATCTCCCAATCGAAGTCGTGGATCAAGCCGAGAAAGCCCCAGCTCTCCACATCTTCGCCGAATTTTTCGGCATAGAAACGCATACAGGTTTCCACCGAAAACATATGGCGTACCAGGCTTTCGCTTTTTACGTACTCACGTACCAGGGCGAGGGCTTCGTCGCGGGTCATGATTTCTCCTACTAAGTTGGATTCCAAAATCTCCAGATTTTGGATACAGAGTGAAGTCAGGAGACTTTCGACTCCGTTATTTCTTGGCAAAGATGGGTTCCGGGTCCCCCAGCACGGGCAGGGGCTTGCTGATATATACATCGGTAAAGGCTGTAAAAGTGGCCAGCAATTCGCGGGTATTCCAATAGGCCAGTGAAAGTTTGCGATACGGAATGTTATTTGCCTGCACACCAACCGCCTTGACGCCCAGCATATTGCACAGGAACAGGGCGCGTGGCAGATGGAACTCCTGGGTGACCAGGATGGCCTCGTCCACGCCGAAGATGGCTTTGGCGCGGTAGCAGGTATCGTAGGTGCGGCGTCCGGCGTAATCGAGCACGATGGCCTCATCCGGGACGCCCAGGCTGAGGGCATACTGGCGCATGGCTTCCGGTTCGTTGTAATCCACGAAGCGGTTGTCGCCGCTCATCAGCAGTTTCTCCACCTTGCCGCTGAAGTAAAGCTGGGCGGCGGTCTGGACGCGGTCGCGCAGTACGGCGGTGGGGTAACCATCGCGCGTTAACCCCGCGCCGAAGACAATGGCCAGCCGCCCGGCAGGGACGTTCTCCGCAGTGAAGATGCGGGTCACGGCGTAGAGGCCGGTCAACAATCGGGGCAGGAAAAGCCCCAGGATGCCGAGCAGTCCCAGGGTCAGTGTGAGGCGCCAGAGAAATTTAAGAAACCGTTTCCACATTGGCGGGATTTTACCATGTGAAGACGGGACCCGTTTTCATATAAAAACGGGTCCCGGGTCCTTCCATGGATTTTACTTGATCGAATATCGAAACAGGATTGTCGTTTACGTATATCGCTTGCGCACTTCTGCGCTGAGAAAGTCCATTGCCCAGACGACTATCACAATGGCCCAAATGGCTGTGCCTGCTTTTTGGTATTCCAAAACGTTGATCCGCTGGCTGAGGTAATAGCCAATCCCACCGCCGCCCACAAATCCCAAAATCGTACTAATGCGCACGTTAATATCCCAGTGATAAATAATATACGAGATGAAATCTGGAACGATCTGTGGCACCACGGCGAACAGAACCACCTGTGCAGGATTTGCCCCTGTGGCCGCAATGGCCTCAAGAGGACCGGGATCAATGTTTTCCACCGCCTCCGAGAACAACTTGCCCAGCGACGCGATTGTTCCAATCGTGAGCGCGAGCACGCCTGCAAAAGGCCCAAAGCCGACCCAAAGCGCGAACACAGTTGCCAGCACCAGTGAATCATAAGAGCGGGAAATGTTCAGAATGGAGCGAACAACAATGTAAATCATGTTGCCGAACCAATTCCTGCTCATGATATTGCGCGCGGCCAAAAAACTAACGGGCGCAGCGACAAGCGTGCCGGCAGAGGTTGCCAGCAATGCCATGAAAACAGTCACTATGATGGCATCAATGACATCTTTCAAAGCTGCACTTGGAACGAGTCCGCCAACGGGCGCGAAGGTCTCCACTTGAAGGTGACTCGGATTTCCGTTTGTTGTTGCGTTGATTGGGCGCACTTCGACTTGCGCTGTGAAATTTCCGTTTGCATCGGTCTTGGCTAATTTTGAAAACAAGGTATTGCCGCTCGGCAAAAGCCATTGGATTTTAACATCGGCGTTGGGCGCCATGTCGAAGCCTTTAACCGTGATGATTTCTCTTGGATTGGCACACGCCACATCCGGGACGATGTGCGCGCCACTCGTTGGTAGTGAAGGCGCCTCGGCTGACCCGCATGGAACCGGAAAGACAAGATCGAGTGTGGCAATTTTCGTCCCGCGTGTGAGCAAGTCAGGGTGAACCAGATCGTTAAGGATGTCCTTGCTTTTGGGCAGCGAGGTAAAAAGTTTGACCGGGTCAATTTGGGTAACCTGATATCCAACGACATAGGCTGCGATCGCAAGGATCGTCAGGATACCGGTTACCAGCCAGCGGCGAAGATTCAAATCCTTGAGAGTCATGCTACACCAGTCGGGCCCTGATCTTGGCGCTGACGTAATCGAGCGTCACCACAATGATCGCAATCGCGATAAAAGAGGCTCCCACTGCTCGGAAATCACCCTTGAAGATCCATTGGTAAAGATAGAAGCCAATACCGCCGCCTCCCACGAATCCGATAATGGTGGAAGTACGCACGTTGATATCCCAACGATAGATCGTGAACGAAGCGAAAGGAGGTACGATCTGTGGAATGACGGCATAGCGTACCATTTGGACCCAATTTCCGCCTGTAGCTCGAATGGCTTCCAGTGGGCCCGGGTCAATGCCTTCGATCACCTCGGAATAGAGTTTGCCGAGGGCGGCGACCGTATGCAACATCATTGCAATGGCTCCTGCAAAAGGGCCTAGCCCAACAATCACGACAAAAATAATGGCAATGATGAGCGGCTCGATGGATCGTACAATGTTGAGGATTGTCCGTGAAAAGGCGTAAATTACCAGGGTAATCAAGCGTCCGCCCATCAAGTTTCGCGCCGCCAGGAAGCTGATCGGTATGGCTGCCAAAGCCCCAAAGGTGGTTGATATCAGCGCCAGAAAGAGAGTCTCGATGATGCCTTGTACGATGTAAGCGCCATTCTTTGAGAGTTGGTATCCGGGCAGGGGACGGGCCTGTATCAAGTAGATGCGATGTTCGAGTGGCAGGGTGGGATCAGGCGCAGCAGAGAGCGCGTTGGGCGGCACTTGAATGACCGCGTTAAGATTTCCATCTGTATCGGAATCTTGATAAAGGGGTGCAATATGTCCCTCACCGAGCGGAAGGCGGTCCCCGATTGGGGTTGCCCATTGAATCTCGGTCCGGGTGTTCGGCCACAATCCACTGGCTTGAAGGATCAATACATTGTTCAAGTTGCCGCAATCCGGAGAAACGCGTATCCGGATACCGTTGCTCTCCCTGGTTGCGGGAGGGGGGGTAGGCCCGCAAGGCACCTCTATCGGCACCCAGGCTGTATTATTGAGCTCGCGGTGCGCGATAAAATCGGGCTGGAACATGGGGCGGATGATCGAGGTTGCCCGGTCGAGGTTCTTGGTCAACGCTGAAGGGTCAATTTGCGTAACCTGCCAACCGATGCCAAAGCCCATGGCCAAAATTGTCACAACAGGAATAATGATGGACTTTGTTTTACCCTGCGCGAGATTGATCGCGTCCCATACATTCCACAGCCATAAAATTGCAGCCACCACATACCAGACCGGAACGCCATACCATCTGATGATGAGGATGGTTAAAAGCACACTAAGAAAAAAAGCGATAGCGCGATAAACTTGTCGAACGTAGATTTGCCCCAGTCCTGGCAAGAGAAGGGAAAGCAGGCCAGCGATGAGCGGAGAACGCGCCGAGCCTTCGGAGGATCCGTCTGCTGCCATTCTCATTCCTCCTGAAGGGTCGTAGCGCGGACTTCCTGCGCTTCTTCTCCGTAGATTTCTTTAAACTTTGCGCGGTCAATTTCCTTTGGAAATCCCTCGAAGACTTTAACGCCCTCTTTTAGAGCGATGACGCGAGTAGCGTAGCGATGAACCAAGTCAAGGAAGTGCAGGCTGCAAATTACCGTGATGCCTTCCTTGTTGAGCTGTTCAAGATATTGGAGGATGGAGTGAGAGAGGACAGGGTCCAGCGAGGCAACTGGTTCATCGGCCAGAATTAATTTGGGTTCCTGCATCAGGGTGCGGGCGATTCCAACGCGTTGTTGTTGACCCCCGGAGAGAGCATCTGCTCGATTGTTTGCCTTATCAGAGATACCTACTCGTGCCAGCGCTTGAACGGCGCGCTGGCGGTCATCTTTAGACCAGATGCCCATCATGCTAAGAAAAGGATTGACATAGCCGAGGCGGCCGGAGAGCACATTTGTTATCACACTGCTGCGTTTAACCAGGTTGAACTGCTGGAAGACCATGCCAATGTGGCGACGTATGCGCCGCAACTCATTGGGGGCGGCTTGGGTAATATCAGCTCCATCCCATACGATTTTGCCCTGTGTCGGATCAATCAGGCGGTTGATACAGCGCAGCAAGGTTGATTTGCCGGAGCCTGAAAGGCCAATCACAACCAGGAATTCCCCATCCTCGACGGTGAAACTCACATCGTTGAGCGCGACCGTCCCACTGGGATAGACTTTGGTGAGGTGTTCAACTCTCAGCAATGGATACCTCCGCCTGTTACTCTTCAAAATAGAGGGGAGAGAGCCAGGCTCTCTCCCCTCGTCTGGTTATATGATCTTAAGCGTTATTTCACGTATTGGCTGAGGTCAACGCCAGAGGCTGTCAGATAGGAGCGGAACTCATCGTATACAGTGTCATCGGCTTTTACGAGTCCGCCGATCTGATACAGATCCTGCAATGCCTTCTTGCCATCCTCGGTGTCAGCGATTTTCAGCATGGCAGCCGTGATCTTATCGCGCAAATCCTGAGGCATATCCGGTGCGTAGGACATATTGTCGTTGGGAATCAAGGCTGGAGTCTGATAGACAACAACAACTTTATCCATCACGTCGGGCAAGTCCTTCGTTACGCCTGTGCGTGCGTCCACAAAGGAGGCGCCGAAGTCGCAGATTCCGCCAGCGTAGACTGCACGTACCACCTGAGTGTGGCCCTGAGCAAAGACAGCCGGCTTGAGATCTTTGTCTGTATCAATGCCCGCTTTCTTCAGGAAGATGAGTGGAATCACATAGCCCGAAGTGGATTGGGGATCGGTATAGCACGGACGCTTGCCTTTGAATTGCAACAGCGTAGAGATATCGGCATCTGTCGCAGGGATGTTGGGAGCGGGAGTGAAGCCGGCATCGGCGCGCGCGATGAATTGAGCGCCATAGTGGTCGGAGCCGAAACGATTGGTGATGAGAGTCACATCAGCATAGCCCTGCTGATGAGCAAGAATGTAGGCAAACGTGGCCATCCAGCCGATCTGCGCATTCCCTGAGCCCATGGCCTCGGTAAGGGCCGCGTAGGAGGTTGGAATCACACCCTTGAAGGTAAGGCCAGTCTCTTTCGAGAGCAAGTCCAATAGCGCTTGGCCGCCAGCCGTGATCTCTTGCGATGTGGCTGATGGCTCAAAGGCAACGACGATTGGGT
This sequence comes from Chloroflexota bacterium, assembly GCA_021823555.1. The sequence continues at coordinate 2,461 of JAKANW010000062.1, read as the reverse complement.
TGTCGGAAGTACCCAAGGGTGCAGGAGCCTGCGTGGGCGCTTCCGTGGCGGTTGGAGCCGGGGGCTGTGTGGCAGGAGGCTGGGTGGGCGCTGGGGGCTGCGTGGGGGCCGGCGTGGCTGGAGCGCAGGATGATAGCACCATGGATAGGGCTAGCACCAAAGCCAGCATTAGGAACGAGAAACGTTTGTTCATTTACTTCTCCTCTCAGAAGAATAGAAGGATTGGGAAACAAAGCATCCCAGTTTTCAACTTTGATAATAACCTAAATCACCGGCGCGGACAAGTAATTTTTCTTAAAATATGGCAAATAAATGATGAATGTCACTTTAAAAGAGCATGAAGATCAATTCCTGATTTGTCCACATAAGTAATGAAATCTTTATATTGGCGGTCCTCTGCGGGTTGTAAAACATCCAGGCCGTATACTTTTTGCACGGCAGCCTTGCCCTCAGGCGTACCCGCGAAATCTATGAATGCACGTAGGAGCGTACTCTTCATTTCAGGCGTCAGGCTGGATGCAAACACGATCTGTTCGTACGGGATAATGGGCGGGATGCGCCAGATGACGGTCACTTTTTCCATTACATCGGGATAATCTGACTCGAGGGCGGGCAAGGCGCGGGCGTCAATGTAGGTTGCGCCGAAATCGCAGATGCCTTTCCCATAGACGGCCCGCACAACGGGAGCCTGGCCTTCAACGAAAGCCGGCGTGCTGACCTGCACCCCGGCTTGGTTCAAGAATCCGAGCGGCACCACGTACCCCGACGGCGAAGCCATGTCACTCCAGCAGGGTTTTTTATCATTGAATTGAGATAATGCCTTGAACATGTCGGCTGTATTCTCGTTACGCGCTGGATCAAAATAAGATTTGAACCCCTGATCCGCGCGGGCGATGAACTGTGCGCCGTACAATACCTGGCCGTTGCGGGCGCTTGCCAGTGCGGCGTTGATATTGCCATTCTCATACGCCAGCGCGTAGCCGAAAGGGGAGAGCGCCCCGATATGGGCATTGCCAAGCGAAAAGGCCTGTACCAGGTCCACCTCCGAGGCAGGCGCCACGGTGACAATTGTGTAACCGGTCAGGGCCTGGAGTTGGGCTGCGAGGAGTTGGCCTGCCGAAACCACGTCAGCGGACGGGTGGGCGGAGGGGGTCAGGGCCAGGATCAGCGGATTTGCATCGGTGCCAGGCTGGGGTGTGGGTTGAAGCGGGATGTTCGGTACCAGAGTCGAGACAGGGGCTACCGTCGGCGCGGGAGTGGCTGTCTGTTCCCGTAGGATGGGAAAGTTACAGGCGGAAAGCAGGAGCAGGATGGTGAGCAGGAGTTTTTTCATCTTGCAAGGTTGTATGGGCATAATGATACTGAGATTGTTATAATAAAACAAGCTTATGAAAGGTTTCTAATGAAAAACAGTAACAGTATATTCTCGATCTTGATCCTGGTTGTGCTGGGAGTGGGAGCTTACTTTATCGTGCAGACCCTCCGCGAGACCGCCCAGCAGGCAGCCACGCCGTTCCAGCAGATGAGTCAGGCCAACCAGGATTTGCAGACCCAGGTTTCGCAGTTGATGCATCCGACGCCCACGATCATCCCTGACCCGGTCACCTATATCAATGAAGTGCGGGCGCTGGCGCGGCTGGAGACCATTCAGTATAGCGTGGAAAAGGTCATCACCGCCGAGCAAAACCAGGGCACATTCGACTTCCTGTTCGGCGACCGCCTGCTGTTCGTGGCGCACGGCACCGTCATTGCCGGGATTGACATGGATAAGATCCAGCCGGGCGATATGCAGTTGGCGAACGATATCCTGACCGTCAGATTGCCGCCCGCTGAGGTGTTCGTGGCCACGATCGATAACCAGAAATCCTACGTGTACACTCGCGATACGGGCATCCTGACCAAACAGACCGTGGACCTGGAAACCCTGGCACGCCAATCGGCGGAGGATGAAATTCGCAAGGCCGCGCTGGATGATGGCATCCTGGCGCAGGCGCAAAAGAACGCCGAGGCCTACCTGCTCAGGTTTTTTAATTCACTCGGTTACAAGACAGTAAATTTCGTGCAGTGAATTTCTCGCAGGTCGCGTTTGAAACGTGACCTGCGAGTTACACGCGTTCCGTCCAGGAAGCATGGGCATATTTTTCGTTGACCAATTCCTCGGCCCGCTTCAATTCGGACTCGGACAAGTCTCCCGCTTCGAATTCTAAATCCAAATCCGCTTCAAAAGCCCGGACGAGAGCCTGGGCTGCCGTTTCCCATTCTACGGCGCGGCCCAGGGCGGATTCCACTGTGGCGGCGCGTGCCAGCAGGCGCGCCGCGGCTGCGCGGCGCGAGGCTTCATCCTCAAAGACCAGCGCCTGGCAAATGCGCGTCAGGTCGCCGGTCAATGGCAGGGAACCATGCTGCAATACCCCTTCCTTTTTTCGGGCTTGCGCCGAACCGATCAATTTCTTCCCGTAGA
>JAKANW010000061.1 GCA_021823555.1 Chloroflexota bacterium | reverse complement strand
AACAAACTTTGGGACCTCGCGCGCCGGCGTTCGCGCCATTGATCCGGACGCAACCATCGCCTATCACGCCCTGACCGGTAAGGTAACCTTCCTTGGTGCGCCTGCCAAAAAATCAATCTCCCAACCCTCCATCCTCAAACCAGATGCGACCCCAGAAGAAGCGGCGCGCTCGTTCCTGTCTGCCTATGGAGAAATGTTCGGGGTTCAGAATGCAAACCGAGATCTAAGCGTGATGCGGATCATGAAGCCAGCTGAGGGGCGGGACGCTGTCCGCTTCCAGCAGACCTATCAAGGGGTTCCCGTTATCGCTGGGGAGTTGATCGTTCAGATGGATTCCGCTAAAAACGTGCTCGCCGTGACCGGTGAAATCCTGCCCGACATTAACATAAGTATCACGCCCGTGGTGGATAGCGAGACCGCCAAACAGACTGCCCTGCTCGCCACTGCCAAAACCAGCGGGATGGATGCCAGCCGACTGGTTGTAAGCGAACCAGAGTTGTGGATCTACAGCCCGGACCTGCTCACTCCATATAAAGGCGACGCGGTCCTGGTTTGGCGCATGAATGTTACTCCCACAGAACTTGCACCCTTGAACCAATTGGTGCTGGTAGATGCAGTTCGCGGCGGCATTACGTTGAGTATCAATCAAATTGATGCGGCCAAGAACCGTATGACCTATGACGCCGGCGGCGGCACGATTCTGCCCGGTACTTTGGTGTGCAACGAATCCAACCCCACCTGTTCAGGCGGCAGTACCGATGCGGTGAACGCCCACGTTTACGCGGGTGCAACATACGATTTCTACTGGACGTATCATAACCGCGACAGCATTGACAACGCCGGTATGACCATAAAATCCACAGTTAATTATGGAAATAATTACCAAAATGCCTTCTGGAATGGCAGTCAGATGGTATATGGAGCCGGTTTTGCAAGCGCCGACGACGTAGTGGCACATGAATTGACCCATGGTGTCACCGCAAGAGAGTCAAACCTGTTCTATTACTATCAATCTGGCGCCATCAACGAGTCATTCTCTGATGTGTGGGGTGAGTTCGTGGACCAGGTGGATGGAATGGGAAATGATAGCGCTGCTGTGAAGTGGCTGATGGGAGAAGACCTTTCCATCGGGGCCATCCGCAGCATGAAGGATCCCACAATTTACGGTGATCCAGATAAGATGACCAGCGCCAATTATTACATCGGGGATTTGGACAATGGTGGCGTACATTTCAATAGCGGCATTAACAACAAGGCTGCTTACCTGATGGTGGATGGCGACACGTTCAATGGTCGTACCATCGCCGGTCTGGGTATCACCAAGGTAGCAAAGATCTATTACGAGGTACAAACCAATTGGTTGACTTCCGGCGCCGATTATCTTAGCTTATACTATGCGCTCAATGGAGCCTGTGCCAGCCTGATCGGTACTGCCGGAATTACCGCCAGTGACTGCACCCAAGTCAACAATGCTGCCCTGGCCGTGGAAATGACATCCCAACCAGTTCCCGGATTCAACCCCGAGGCAGCCTCCTGCGCAAGCGGCAATCCAGTAACCGGAAGTACGACCTTCTCTGACAACCTGGAAAGCGGCTCCAGCAACTGGATGACAGGTATCATCACCGGTATAGGTCCGCGCTGGCAGTATGATTCTCCCTACGGGCCCTTTGCAACCAGTGGGTCAAATTTCCTATACGCAGATGATTACCCGGACGCTATTACCGATGCGTATGTACGGCTAAAAGCCATTACCATTCCGCAGGGCGGTCAAATGCTCTTCAACCAGGCCTTTGGTTTCGACGACTATGCCGGAACCTATTATGATGGTGGCGTGATCGAATATAGCACGGATAACGGCGTCACTTGGGCTGATGCCGGCTCGCTCCTGACCGCCAACGGATACAATGGGACACTTGCCACCAGCTATGGTAATCCTTTGGGCGGTCGCAGCGCCTTTGTAGCTGACAGTCACGGCTACATCTCTACCCGTATGGATTTACGAACACTGGCAGGCAAAAATGTCATGTTCCGCTGGCGCATGGGACTGGATAGCAGTATCTATGATTGGGGCTGGTGGCTGGACGATATTTCGATCTATCGCTGTCGCCCCACGTTCACGGACGTTTCATCATCCTACTGGGCCTACCAATGGGTCGAAGCTCTGAACGACAGCGGCATCACAGGCGGCTGCGGAAGCGGCACTTACTGCCCGGATAACTCCGTGACCCGCGCAGAGATGGCCATCTTCCTGCTGAAAGGCAGACACGGCTCATCCTATAGTCCGCCTGCCCCCAGCGGGACCGTCTTTGGCGATGTCCCATCCAATTATTGGGCAGCCAGGTGGATCGAACAATTGTCCGCAGAAGGTATCACGGGCGGATGCGGCAGTAATAACTACTGTCCCGAAGGCACTGTCACACGCGCTCAAATGGCTGTCTTCCTGCTCAAGGCCAAACATGGCAGCAGCTATTCGCCGCCTCCGGCTACCGGTGTCTTTACCGATGTGCCCACTAACTACTGGGCCGCGGCCTGGATCGAACGTTTGGCTGCCGAGGGGATTACCAGCGGTTGTAGCAGTGGAAAATATTGCCCTGAAAATTCCATCACCCGCGCTGAGATGGCTGTATTCCTGGCTCGCACGTTTAGCCTACCGCTCCCATAATTTGGCAGAGACTCAGTCAAAGTAAATTTTCAAATCAAACAAGGGTTGTCCTCGGGATGACCCTTGTTTGATTTATCACACATCGGATGATTTCCCGTTACAATAGCAGCCTACTGCCAAACGATTGTTGGCCTGTTATGAAAATCATCCTCTTCGCCAATACTTCCTGGTTTTTATATAACTTTCACCTGCAACTGGCTAGAACGTTACGGGACCAGGGCCACGAGGTGATTCTCCTTTCCCCTACAGATGAGTATGGCGTCCGGCTGGAAAGCGAGGGCTTTCGCCATTTGGACATACCACTATCCCGGCGTGGCATCAATCCACTTAGTGAACTGGCCAGCCTGATCCGCATCTATCAGATCTATCGTCTGGAACGCCCCGATCTGGTGCATCATTTTACGATCAAATGCGTCCTGTACGGAACTCTGGCGGCCCGCCTGGCCGGGGTCAAACGTATTGTCAACTGGATTACCGGCCTGGGTTATATTTTTATCGGCAAAGGCATCCTGCCTCGGACATTAAAAACCCTAGCCTTTTTTGCCTATCGCGCCCTCTTATCCGAAAGCGCCGTGATCTTTGAAAATCAAGATGACCAGATATTTTTCGAAACCGCAAAATTGGTAAAGCCCGGTCATCACTTTCTGATCATCGGCACAGGAGTGGATACAGACCAGTTCAATGCTGTACCGGAATCACCGGGGGCGCCGATTGTCATCATGCCATCGCGTTTGTTATGGGACAAAGGGGTGGGTGAGTTTATTGAGGCTTCCCGGATGATCAAGCGGGCCGGCATAGAAAGCCGGTTCGCGTTGGTAGGCAAGATTGACCCAGGGAACCCTTCCGCAGTGCCGGAGGCAGACCTTCAGGCCTGGGTCAAGGAGGGGCTGGTGGAATGGTGGGGTTGGAAGGAGGACATGCCGTCCGTCTACGCCCAAAGCCACATTGTGTGCCTGCCATCCTACAGGGAAGGGGTGCCGAAGGCCCTGCTGGAAGCTGCCGCTGCAGGAAGGCCAATCGTTGCATCCGATGTTCCCGGCTGTCGCGAAGTAGTCCGGGAAGGCGTTAACGGCTTCTTGGTCCCGCCCAGAGATCCCGTTGCCTTGGCTAAAGCCCTGGAGAGGCTGCTTAGGGATATAACGCTGCGTGGTAAAATGGGCGCGAACGGTAGGGATATTGCCGTGGAGCAATTTAGTGTCCAGTTCATTGTCGAACAAATACTTGCAGTCTATCGCCATGTCGAAACAATGACGGGGTAGCTTTTTAGTCCAGCAAAATAAGAGGCCAAACGGCCTCGGAGACCTTGTGATTCTTCATCTTTTCCCTCTAATATTCTGGTCAACCCTCATTACCCTGATATTGACGCCGGTCGGTATACGGCTGGCTCTTCATTATCATTTTGTTGACGAACCATTCAGCGCGCCGCATAAGACTCATCAGAACCCGATGCCAAAGGTTGGGGGAATCGTGATTGCGCTCGTAGTAGCAGCAATGAACCTCCTGAGCGGCTCGTTGTTCACTCCCGAAGTACATGCCATCCTTCTTCCCTGTGCGATCATCGTCCTCTTTGGCCTGTGGGACGACATGCGCGGCCTGGCCGCTCATTGGAAACTAGCCGGACAAGTTCTAGCCACGGCCATCCTCATTTGGCAGGGCACCTACATCCACATGTTCGGCCAACCCGTTACCAATTACGCCATGACATTTTTATGGGTGGTCGGCATAACGAACGCCTTCAACTTTGTAGATAGCATGGATGGACTGGCCATTGGGCTGGCAGCGCTGGCATCCGCTTTTTTCATGTTGGTCACAGTAGATACGGCGCAGGTGTCACTGGTTTACTTAAGCTCAATTCTGTTGGGCGCTTCCGTAGGGATGTTGTACTTTAATGCCATGCCTGCTCGTACTTTTTTGGGAGATTCAGGCGCCCAATTCCTGGGGTTTACCCTCTCCGCCCTGGCAATTGCATACACACCTCCAGGCAGGCCCCAGCCATCTTCATGGTTTGTCCCCATTCTGCTTTTGAGTGTTCCCATCTTTGATGCGACACTTGTGGTCATTTCACGTTTGCGTCGCAAAGTTCCGATCTATCAGGCTGGTCAGGACCATACCTACCACCGCCTGGTTCACCTCGGAATGCATCCATCGCGGGCAGTCATCACGATGCACCTGGCTTCGATTTTGACTGCCTGCCTGGCTTTTATGGCTTTGGAACTTCCACCCCTTGGCGCCAATGCAATTTTTGCGCTGGTAGTGTTGTGTGGATTGGTGGCCTTGGTCTGGTTGGAACAAAAAGACACTGCACTTCAAGAAAACAGCGATCTATGAATCCTGGAAACCTGCGTCAGAGAATCCTGATTACGTACAGCCTATTCGTGGTTTGCAGCGCATTAATTACAGCGTTGGCCATTCTGGGAATATCTTTCAACCCTGGTTCTCCTATCCTGCCGGGGTTATCGCCTGCCCGTCTCCTGCTTGCATCTATATTGGCAATTATCATTATTCTGTTCTCCGGCCTTACCATCAAAGCAGGCAAGAACGGTGACTGGGCTAAACAGATTTGGGAGCGCCTCCTCGGGCCGGGGGGAAGGGGCGCAGTGACCCTATCCATAACGGCGGCAGGCCTGATCGTCGGATGGATCGGCTGGTTCCTCCCAGCGTATAGAACGGGAAGTTTTTCGGATTACTTTACAAACCTGCACCCACTTTTCATTTGGATGACCGTTACCAGCGCGCCAGCACTCCCGATCATTCTCATCGAACGGTATGGCTTCCATTGGCCCGAATTGAAATCCAGTCTTGCCACTCAAAACCCAATCTTCAAGGCGGGCGGACTGGCGCTGATTCTCTTCGCACTCATCTGGGCAGGGGTCGGCTGGAGCGGAATCGGCCTTCACACACCTGAAGATTATTGGTACGGGGCGGGTGTGCCCGTGCTTGGGGTACAGGTTTGTTTCGCTTTGGTGATCGGGGCGGTTGCACTGTGGATGAAGAAATTTTCCATAAAGAAATTCGATCTGATCGCCTTTCTATTGATCTGGCTGGTTTCTGCCATACTTTGGTCCCAGACCCCCCTGAAGCAGAGTTTCTTCCTGCCCGGGCCATATTTCCCAAACAACCAGTTTTATCCCAACTCGGACTCTGTGTTGTTCGACACGGGCGGTCAGTTTGCCCTGATCGGGCAGGGATTTCTGAACGGCCAATTCTTTGACCGCGCCCTGTACATGGGATTCCTTTTCTTCCTGCACATGCTGGCGGGACAAAACTACGAACGGCTGCTTGCCATTCAAGCCGCCATCTTCGCCATCTTCCCGGCCTTGATGTATTTATTGGGAAAATCGGTTCACAGCCGGGCATTGGGATTCACAGTTGCCACATTGATCATGCTGCGCGGGATCAACGCCATCAGCGTCACCACTTTCATTGACACTGCCGATCCCAAGATGATGTTGACCGACTTTCCAACCGCCATCGGGGTTTTAGTCCTGGCTTTATTGATGACCAAATGGTTGGAAAAGCCCTCTGAAAACTGGCAAATCGCCTTATGGATCGGTGCGATACTCGGCCTGACCTTTATGCTGCGTACCAACGCGCTGGTTCTGATCCCCTTTATCATGCTGTTTGGCTTGTTGGGGTTTGGCTTGAAATGGAAGAAATGGTTGATCGGCGCCGTGTTGATCGTGCTGGCCATGCTCACCACTACCCTGCCCTGGGATTTGCGCAACCATGCCGCGGGTGCGCCTCTGTTTGACATGTACTACGCCAGGATCCAGTCTGTGTTAAAAGAACGCTATGGGCCAATCCCGCCGGAAGCCACACCCACACCGCAAGGTTTTGTTCCCGATTCCTTTTCACCTGTTATGCTGTCCAAGAGCACAACGTTATTCAATCCATCGGACGTGGGCGGTTCCGGCCTGTACACTGTGGCGTCATCCCTCCAACAGACCCTAAGCTGCCGTTCCAGTGTCTGCAACGTAATTTCCCATTTTCTTCACAACCTGGTTACTTCGGTTCTGATCCTGCCCACATCGCCCGTCCTGGACGACTTGCGCACAACCGTCAAGGACAGCGCGACCTACTGGCAGCCTCTCTGGGATGGAAGCCTCTCGACCCCGGCCGGTATCGCGCTGGCCCTCAACCTGCTCCTGATTGCGATTGGCATTGGCAGCGCCTGGGAACGCCGCAAACTGATCGGCCTGGCGCCGCTGTTCATGTTCATCGCCTACAACGCCTCCAATGGGCTGGCGCGCACCTCCGGCGGTCGCTACATCGTGCCCATGGATTGGGTGGCGGTTTTTTACTTTGCGTTGGGCGCATTGCAGATCATCATCTGGCTGGGCATTTTGTTTGGCAGGCAAACCACTCCACAGTCCATCCCTGTGACCCATGAGAAGCCGCAACCCTCCCGTCCTTTCAAATTCCAGGCGCAGACAGGCTTGATGATCCTGGTGACCATCTTCGGCATCGGCTCCATCCTGCCGCTTTCCGAGCACATCTACCCGCCGCGCTATCCCGCCGCGGTTCAAACCCAGATCCCGGCTATCCTGCAAGAAACGAACTGGGTCGGGCAGGTTGGGATTAAACCGTCGGAATTGCAGGTCTTCCTGCAAAATCCCGCGGCCAAAGTTCTGATAGGACGCGCCCTCTACCCGCGCTATTATCGAGGCGGGCGCGGCGAGCCGGGACTCGATTATCCGTACCTGGCCTTGAACTATGACCGCACCGTCTTTACCCTGATCAGTCCCAGCGGGCAAAACGGAGTCATCCTGGCTTCGAGTTTTCCCCCTTACTTTCCTCACGCCAGCGATGTCATCGTCATCGGCTGTGACAACCCCACCCCCAATGGCGCCCGTGCGCAAACCATTGACGCCCTGGCCGTGTTCGTGCTGAACGACTACAACGTTGCCTACTCACGCAACCCCGCCGCGCCGCTGAATTGCCCCGTGCCCGAACCGGTCTGCGACAACAATCATAATTGCCGCTAAAACGCAAACATCAGGACCAGGTCATTGACGTTCGTTCCACTGGGGCCTGAGCGGATCAAATCCCCCAACCCGTCAAAAAAGGGATACGCGTCATTCCGCGATAAATGGCCTGCCGCGTCCAACCCGAGCGTTTCCGCCCGTTGAAGCGACTCGCCCGTTGCCACCGCGCCCGCCGCGTCAGTGGGGCCATCCTCGCCATCGGTGGCGAGGGAGACCAGCATCACATCCTCCAAGCCGGTCAATTCGGGGATGGCCGCCAGCGCCAGCTCCTGATTCCGCCCGCCGCGGCCCCTGCTGTGCAGGCCGTGCAGCGTGACTGTGGTTTCACCGCCGGCCGCCATACAAAATGGACGCCTTTTGCCTAACGTGGCTACGCGCAGCCGAGAGGCGAGATCACGCCCAACCTCGCGCGCCTCGCCCTGCAAATCTGTGATCGGGGAGATGATATGGAACCCCTCCAGTTCAGCCTGTCTCAGCGCGGCCTGGAGAGCAATCTGGTTACTGGCAATCACCGCATTCTGGACGCGCGAAAAAATGGGATCGCCCGGCTTCAGGGTTTCCTGCATCGTTTCGAAAACGGAAGCAGGGATGTCGCCTCCAAGTTTATATTTTCGGAGAATATCCAACGCGCCCCGGCGTGTGGTTGGATCGGACGCGGTTGGCCCGGAGGCAATTGCTTCAAGTGAATCTCCCACCACATCCGAAAGGATCAGGCTCAGGATGGAGGCGCCATGGGCCGCACGCGCCAAGCCCCCACCCTTCACACGGTCCAAGTGGCGGCGCAGGGTATTGATCTCGTCAATGCGCGCCCCACAGGCCAACAACGCGGACGTAAGAGCCTGCATATCTTCAAGCGGGATAAATGGCGCGGTCATCAAAGCTGAGCCTCCCCCGGAGATGAGGCAGATCAACAAGTCATCCGCTCCCAGGCGAGATACAAATTCCAATGCAGCTTCTCCGGCTGCCAGGCTGCGCGCATCCGGGACGGGGTGGCCGCTTTCCATAACGGTCAACAGGCCGGGGGGCCGGAAAGAAGCGTGCTTGGCGATGGCGAGACCGCCATCAAGTGGAACGAGTCCGTTGAGCGCGTCCAGCATCGGGAGCGCAGCTTTCCCAATCGAAAGACCGAAGAGACGGCCTGTGTGTGAGATGGGATGCTCCTCAAGGTAACGCCGGACGGCCGCGCCCGGCTCGACCGCATCCAACGCGGCTGCCAAAATACGCAAAACGCGCGCGTCGCGCAGGCTGCGGGTAACGAAACGATTCGCGTCCATTTCTGCTTATAATAACAGCAAACATTATCAGGAGAGCAACATGGCAAAACCGAAAGTTTTCTTAACACGCATCATCCCCGACCGGGGATTGAAACTTATAAAAGATTTTTGCGAGACAGACATTTGGCCGGATGAACTCCCGCCCAGCCGGGAGGTGATCCTGGAACATGTGCGCGGCGTGGACGGCTTTTTGTGCTTACTGACCGATAAAATAGACGGCGAGATCATGGATGCGGCCGGCCCTCAATTGAAAGTGATCAGCAACCATGCAGTGGGATTTGACAACATTGACATCCCCGCGGCCACCGCACGCGGCATCCCGGTGGGCAACACGCCCGACATCCTGACCGACGCGACCGCCGATTTCTCGTTTGGGCTGATGATCGCTGCGGGGCGGCGCATCATGGAAGGCGAGCATCACGTGCGCGAAGGCAAATGGAAAACCTGGAGCCCGTCGCTCCTGCTGGGCGTGGATTTGAAAGGCGCCACCCTGGGGCTGGTGGGCTTTGGACGCATCGGCAAGGCCATGGCGCGCCGGGCGGCCGGTTTCGACATGCGCGTGATCTATTATGATCCGGTGGAAGTACGCCTCGACCCGGAAATCAAGGCGACGCGTGTGGATTTCGAAACCCTGCTCGAAGATGCGGATTTCATCTCGCTTCATACCCCGCTGACAGCGGATACCCGCCATCTGATCGACGCGGCTGCCCTGGCAAAGATGAAGCCAACCGCGGTGCTGGTCAATACCTCGCGCGGCCCGGTAGTGGATCTCGACGCGCTGTACAAAGCCCTGGAAGAACACCGCATCTTCGCCGCCGGCCTGGATGTGACCGAGCCGGAACCGCTGCCGGCTGGTCATCCCCTGCTCACGCTGGATAATGCGCTGATCATGCCGCACATCGCCAGCGCCAGCAAAGCCACCCGCGATAAGATGGCCTGGATGGCCGCACAAAATTTGATCTCCGGGTTGAAGGGCG
>JAKANW010000060.1 GCA_021823555.1 Chloroflexota bacterium | reverse complement strand
TTTACCGGCTCACTGGTGGCAGTGCAGACCTGGGTTGCTATACGCGTCCAGGCGATACAGGATTTTTTAACTGCCCCACGCGACATTGTCTCGCTGCGTTCCCGTAATGCAGAACTGGAGGGCCAGGTTTCGCAATTGCAGGCTCAGGTCATTGAGTTGCAGCAGCGAGTCAACCAGACCGAGATTCTGGCAGCGCTGGTGGATTTTTCCCGCAGTAATCCGGAAAGTACCTACAAAGCTGCATCGGTCATTGGGCGCGATCCAAGCCCATTTTTGCATTACGTGATCATCAACAGCGGTTCCAATGATGGGATTCGGCGCGGGATGCCGGTGGTGACCAACCAGGGTTTGGTTGGCCGGGTGGATGCGGTCATCGCCGACGCGGCGCGTGTTCAGCTCCTGACCGATCCCGCCTCATCGGTCAACGTCCGCCTGCAGAACGCCGGCACGGACGCTATGCTGCTTGGTTCGGTGACGGGCGATATTTCCCTGGATATGATCTCCCAGGATGTGACGGTGGACCCCGGCGATCTCATCCTGACTTCGGGGCTGGGAGGCGGTTATCCGCCTGACCTGATCATTGGGCAGGTGGTGGCAACCCGCAGCCTGCAATATGAACTCTTCCAACAGGCCACTGTCCAGCCCGCCGTTGATTTCAGCCGGCTCGAGATTGTGCTGGTGATCACCAACTTCCGCCCGGGGGATATCTCGCCTCTCGTTCCGACACAGTCCCCCTGATTGTTCATGCGAAATTTGATCGCTCTCCCGCTGCTTGGACTGGCTGTCATTTTGCAGTCGGTATTGGTCAGCCGGGTGATGCTGCTCTCCGGCTATGCCGACCTGGTGCTCGTCCTGCTGTCTGCCTGGGCTTTGCAGCCTCAAGTGGACTCGGCCTGGCACTGGGCTTTATTGGCTGTCGTCCTGGTCGCCTTTTCGAGCCGTCTTCCCTGGCCCGTGGTTGCTGGCGGATATTTTGTGGTGGTTCTGCTGGCGCAGTTGTTGAAGCGCCGAGTCTGGCAGGCGCCTTTGCTGGCCATGTTCAGCGTGACTTTCCTGGGTACTTTGGTTATGCACCTGTTATCGTATATTGGGTTGAGTCTCTTGGGAACCCCACTGGTCTTGGGCGATGTGCTTGGCCTGGTTACCTTGCCAAGTCTTCTGCTCAATTTATTGTTTTCCATCCCGGTCTATACTTTTATGCGCGACCTTTCGCGCTGGGTATACCCGGGTGAGGAGGTTGAATGAGTTCCTCGACGTATCCGCGCTCGTCTCACTTTGAGACCTGGCGTTTGTTCGTCATCTATGGCCTGCTCTTTGTCGTGCTGGCGTTGCTGTTGGGACGTATGATTACTTTGCAGGTTGTTAATGGAGATACCTGGACGGAAAAGGCTATTAACAATTACTCCAAGTCAATCAGCGTACCTGCGGAGCGCGGCATCATATTCGATCGCAATGGCTATGTTTTAGCGCGTAACATTGCATCCTATAACATTGTGATTACCCCGGCTAACCTTCCAGATGATGATGCCGATATTCAAAACGTCTACCGTAGAGTCTCGGAATTGACCGGTGTGTCTGTGGGGGGACCGGTGACAGAAGAGAGTTTGAACCAGGCCAAATTGTTCGCGGCCTGTGTGCCCGGTCCGAGCATCTCCGATTTGGTGGCCTTGGGCGACTCCATTGCTCCTTACAGTCCGGTACCGATAAAATGTAACGTGGGAGAAGACGTCGCCCGTCTTGTGCAGGAACGCTCCGTGGATTTGCCGGGCGTCTCGGTTCAAGTTGAACCGATCCGTGATTACCCGACCGGTTCACTGACGGCTGACATTATCGGTTTTCTGGGGCCGATCCCTGCCTCCCGGGAAGCTGAGTTCCGCGCCAGGAACTATGTCCCCAATCGCGACAAGATCGGCTACTCAGGTGTGGAGGCTTCTCTGCAGGATATTCTAGCGGGGCAGAATGGGCACCGTCTGGTGCAGGTGGATGTGGCTGGAAAGGAACTCTTGAACCTTGAGCCGCCGGTTGCCCCCGTGCCGGGCAATAATATTACACTGACCATTGATACGCGTTTACAGGCCGCGGCCGAAGCCTCCTTGCAGGAGGAGATCAATTACTGGAATACCTGGTTTGGCAAGATTCGCATTTCCAGCGGCGTTGTAATTTCGATGAATCCAAAGACCGGTGAGATCCTGGCGATGGTATCTTATCCCACCTATGAGAATAACCGCATGGCGCGTATCATCCCGGCGTATTATTATCAGCAATTGGATCAAGGTCCGCGCCACCCCTTGTTGAATAATGCCATCTCATCCGAATATCCGCCCGGCTCGGTGTTCAAGCTCTCGACGGCCACTGGTGCGTTCAACGAGGGCGTTGTAAAGTTGGGACAGATTATCTATGCACCTGGCGAATTGTTGTTGTGCGAAAAATTCTCGCCAAATGAACCCTGTACTGCTGCCAATACACGCCCCTTCGTGGATTGGATTTTTGATACTCGGCCGGCGGGGTTTGGCCCCATTGATTTCCTGCATTGCATCGCCTATTCCAGCAATGTTTGTTTCTATAAGCTGGGCGGTGGTTACGGGACCGAGATCCCTGAGGGGCTGGGCATCTACCGCCTGAAGGAGTATGCGCGCGCACTCGGATACGATCAGCGCTCCGGGATCGAACTTCAGGGCGAAGCCACAGGCCTGATCCCTTCACCGGATTGGAAGCGTATCACCACGGGTGAAAACTGGTCCACGGGTGACACCTATATTGCCAGCGTCGGACAGGGATATTTACTCGCAACGCCCCTCCAGGTGCTCATGTCTGGGGCTGCGGTCGCGAATAACGGCAAACTGATGCAGCCGACCATTGTCCGCCAGGTGACTGATGGCGCGGGTAAGGTCAGCGAGGTCTGGTTCAATCCCAACGACTTTTCGGTCTGGTATGCCCAAACCACAACGGACAATCAGGGCAACCCTCACAAAGTATGGGTCAACCCATTTGATTCTACGACTGTGGATCAGCCTCCTCAGGGCAGTTACCAGATTTCTCCTTTTACCCCAAACTTGAAATGGGATGTAACCACTACGCCGCTTATTCACGAATATAATTGTGACCAGGGTTACTGTGATCAGACAGGACAGTTAAAAACCGAAAGTCCTGACACAATTGCAGCCGTGCGCGCCGGTACCCGCCTGGCTGTCACCGACCCGGGTGGTACGCTCCATAATGTATTTCTGGATTATCCGATCGCCGTGGCAGGCAAGACCGGTACAGCAGAATATTGTGATGATGTCGCCCGCGCAGCTAACCGCTGTCAGTTTGGCTCCTGGCCGACCCACGCCTGGACTCTGGCGTACGCCCCTTATGAAGACCCGGAGATCGTTGTGATGGCGTTCGCATACAACGGCGGTGAAGGCGCCAGTGTGGCGGCTCCTATTGTCGCACGGGTGATCAAGGCCTACTTTGAATTCAAAGCGATTGACCTGGCCAAGCAGAATCCGGGCGGCCAGTAACAGGCCGTGAAAAGAGGCAGTATAATTCAAGCCAATCTTCGCCAGACGGAAATGGAAACTACACCTGCTGCTATCCAAATCAAAGGGTTGCGCGATGGACTGCTGGTAACACTGACCGGCGATGTCTGGGAGCAGCAGTGCGCCTCCCTGGTGACTCAAATTAACGAGCGGCAGACCTTTTTCCGGGGTGCGCGCCTCGCACTGGATGTTGGGGCGCAGGTGCTGGGCGTAAACGAACTGGTCGAGTTGCGTGACCTGCTTTCGGAACGTGGCGTCTCATTGTGGGCTGTCATCAGCGATTCACCCAAGACGGAGAAGACCGCTCAATTGCTTGGGCTGGCCACGCGCATTTCCAAGCCTCGCCCGGAAGAGAGTCAACACTTTGCCGTTGAAAACCTTGGCGACGAGACCGCTCTCTTTATCAACAAAACGCTTCGCTCAGGCAAACGCATTGAATTTGCCGGTCACGTGGTGGTGCTGGGAGATGTCAACCCGGGCGCAGAGATCGTGGCGGAAGGAAATGTGATTGTCTGGGGACGACTGCGAGGTATGGTGCATGCTGGATCAAAAGGAAATCGCCAGGCCGTGATTTGTGCCCTGGATCTCTCCACCGCCCAGCTTCGAATCGCGGAGGAGGTCTCGGCTTCGCTCAAACCCCGGACCAACCCGCGCCCTGAGACCGCCAGCATTAATAAGGATGGACGGCTGCAGGCTGAACCCTGGCAGCCCAGATAATTCGTTCACAGGAAAAATCCATGACCGCACAAGTCGTCACGATCACCTCTGGAAAAGGCGGCGTAGGCAAGACCACTGCCGTCGCCAACCTGGCTGTTGCCCTGGCTGCAGACGGCCAGAAGGTTGTTTGTATTGACGGCGATATCGGTTTGCGCAACCTCGACGTGGTGATGGGGCTTGAGAATCGCATCGTCTACGATCTGGTGGATGCCATCGAAGGGCGCTGCCGTCTGCGGCAGTCCATGATCCGCGACAAACATTTCCAGGACTTGTACCTGATTCCTGCCGCCCAGACCCGCGATAAAACTGCGGTCTCGCCCAGCGACATGGTGCGCATCTGTGACGAGCTTCGCCCGGACCATGATTTCATCCTGGTCGATTCACCTGCCGGGATCGAGCGCGGTTTTCGCAATGCCATCGCCGCCGCAGACCGCGTGCTGGTTGTCACCAACCCGGAGGTCTCGGCCGTGCGGGATGCCGATCGCGTGGTTGGTATCCTGGAGGCAGAGGAAAAGTATTCGCCCGCCTTGGTGCTCAATCGCCTCAACCCGGTCATGGTCAAGAACCATGATATGCTTTCAGCCGAGGACGTGCTTGATCTGCTTGCCATCCAATTGATTGGCATTGTGCCCGAAGACGAAGGCGTGATTGTCGGCAGCAACCGCGGCTCACCGGTCGCGTTGGATGCGAAGAGCCGCGCCGGTGAGGCCTTTCGGAATATTGCCAAACGCCTGCAGGGACAGGATGTGCCCTTTATGGATCTGGACAAACAAGGCGGCCTTTGGGGTCGCATCCAGCGCCTGGCGGGGAGG
This sequence comes from Chloroflexota bacterium, assembly GCA_021823555.1. The sequence goes on along the minus strand of JAKANW010000060.1, from coordinate 4,916 downwards.
AAAGCATGAACAGCCTGTTTGACCGTATGATGGGTCGCAAGCGTAGTGCAGAGAGCGCCAAGGAGCGTTTACAGTTGGTGCTGGTGCATGACCGCACGGATCTCACGCCGACGGAATTGGAAACTTTAAAGGATGATTTGCTTAAGACCATTTCTCGTCACATTGATATTGACCCACAGGCCGTGCAAATTAGTGTTGAGCGTGATGGCCGCGAGCAGCGGCTGGTGGCGGATATTCCCCTGCGCGGGCTGACTCGCCGCCGCGCGGGATAGCTTATGATACGCGGTCTCTCCTGGCGTAACTTTGACTTCTGGCTTCTGGGCGCAGTGATGCTGGCCTCGGCTTTTGGCGTTGCCATGATCCGTTCGGCGATTGCGGGCAACCCGGAATTGGAGACCTATCCAACCCGCCAGATCTATTTTGTTCTGATTGGGTTGGTGGTGATCGTCCTGCTGGCTGGTATTGACTATCGTTACTGGCTGGCGATTTACCTGCCGGTTTACGTGATCACCATGCTGTTCCTGATCTCTCTCTCCGGGTTGGGACAAGCGGCCTTTGGCGCGCAGCGTTGGTTTCAGGTAGGTATCCTCTTTCTCCAGCCAACTGAGTTTGCCAAAATTACAGTGATCCTGATCCTGGCGCGTTATTTTGAGAGAAGCCAGGATAAACCGCGCGATCTGCGCTGGCTGCTTCTTAGTCTGGCCTGGGTGTGGGGATTGGTCCTCTGGATCTTGTTGCAGCCGAACCTGAGCAACGTGGTGGTTACTATGGTCATCTGGGCTTTCATGGTCTGGATGAACGGTATTGAAGTGAAGCAGCTTGTCATTATGGGATTGGTAGCGCTCCTGGTCGTGATGGTTGGTTTCCCGTTCCTTCAGCCGTACCAACAGGCGCGCGTGCTCACTTTTTTGTTCCCCGATCCCAATGCCAGTTATGGCGCGACTTATAATGTGGAGCAGGCCCTGATTGCAGTCGGATCGGGCGGCCTGTTTGGGGAAGGCTACGGTCATGGCACTCAGACCCAGTTGCGCTTCCTTAAAGTGCGCCACACAGACTTTATCTTTTCGGCCACCTCCGAAGAGTTCGGCATGTTGGGCGGCATCCTGATCATCCTGATCCTGGCATTCATTGTCTGGCGCTGCATCCGCGCCGCGCAGAAAGCGCGTGACGTATCCGGCTCGATGATCGCCATGGGCGTGGCTACCCTGTTGTTCTTCCAGGGCGCGGCCAACATCGCGGTCAACCTCAATCTTATTCCGGTCTCGGGTTTGCCGCTGCCATTCATCAGTTATGGCGGTTCCGGTTTGATGTCCCTCATGGTGGGCATTGGACTGGTGGAAAGCGTGGCCATGCGCCACAAATCTCTGGACTTCTAAAAATATTTTTCGGAGTCGGAAGTTCTACTTCCGCAACACTCCGGCCATTCAAGATTTCGATTTCTGCAAGCGATCCATGCTCATTTTGCCGGGAGATTCATTTTGACGACCAAACCTGTCCGCACCCGTTTCGCTCCATCTCCGACCGGGCGTATGCATCTTGGGTCTGCTCGTTCGGCCCTCTACCCTTTCCTGCTGGCGCGTCGCACCGGTGGGACTTTCATTTTACGCATCGAAGACACCGACCTGAAGCGTTTCGTTCCCGGTGCGGAGCAGGAACTGATTGACGGCCTGCACTGGCTCGGCATTGATTACGATGAAGGCCCCAACATCGGCGGGCCGCATGGCCCTTATCGCCAGACCGAGCGCCGCGCCATCTATCACGAATACGCCTGGAAACTGGTTGAACTGGGCCACGCCTTTCCCTGTTTCTGCACCCCGGAGCGGCTGGAGAAGGTGCGCCAGGAGCAGTTGAAGAACAAACAGAATCCGCGCTACGACGGCACCTGCCGTTTGCTGGATCCCGGCGAGGCGCGCCGCCGCGCCGAGGCTGGCGAGAAGTACACCATTCGTTTCAAGATGCCAAAGGAAGGTTCCATCACGGCCACCGACCTGCTGCGCGGTCCCATCACCACCGAGAACTCCGCCCTCAACGACTCGGTGCTATTAAAGTCCGATGGCCTGCCCACTTATCACCTGGCCGCCATGCTGGACGATCACTTGATGGAAATCACCCACGTCATCCGCGGCTCCGAGTGGTTGCCATCCCTGCCGCTGCACGTTCACATCATCCGTGCCTTTGGCTGGGATGAACCGGTCTTCGTACATCTTTCGATTTTCCTCAAACCCACAGGCAAGGGCAAGATGAGTAAACGCGAAAAAGCCGAAGCCATTAAGGACGGCTATTCGACTTTTATCGGCGACATGCAAGACCTCGGTTATACCCCCGAAGGCGTGCTCAACTGGATCGCGCTGATGGGCTGGGGCGTGCCTGAAGATGACGTCATGTCCCTGGATCAGATGATCGAGCGCTTTTCGATTGACAACCTGACGCCCTCGCCCGCAGCCATCAACTTCCAGAAGCTGGATTATTTCAACGGCGCGCACATTCGCCTCCTGCCAACCAAGGAATTGGCCGCGCGCCTCAAGCCTTATTTCACCCGTGAGGGACTCCCGGTCAACGACGATACGCTGCTCAAGCTGATCCCGTTGATCCGTGAACGCCTCGTCACCCTGGATGATTGCATCCCGTTCGCGGCCTTCTTCTTCAAAGAGACCATAACCCCCGTCCCCGCGGAATTGGTCGCCAAAGACCTGGACGCAGCGCGCTCTGCCGAGGTCGCTCGAAGGGCGTACCAGATCCTTTCCGCGCTGCCCACCCTAAGTCACGCGGAAGCGGAGCCGCCAATGCGCGCTTACGTCGAGGAGTCCGGCCTGAGTCCCAATCAGGTCTTCGGCATCCTGCGCGTCGCGGTGACGGGACAGAAGGTCAGCCCGCCGTTGTTCGAGAGCATGGAGATCATTGGCAAGGAGCAGGTGTTGGCGCGGCTCCAACAAGCGATTGAGTTGCTCGAAGCTATGAAGTGATTTGAGCAGTCTGTGGGGGCAGCGAAAATGTAATTGGCTTCCAAGGTCTGGAGACTTTGGAAGCCTTTTTATATCCGCGCGCTTGACTCTTTTTGCAATTAGGTTTATGATACAAACTAGTTTGCAAAAAGGATGAAGAATGAACACTCAAATTGATGCAACAATCAAGCGCGCTCGTGGATACTGGTTCGTGGACGGGTTTACGGAAATCGTCGCCGGTGGATTGTTTGTCCTGCTGGCCGGGATTCTCCTGCTGAGCGGGAGCGCCCCGCGGGCTTCACTTCCCTCCTGGTTCATATCCATCGCCGGCGAAATTTCCCTCCTCAAGCTATTCGGTATCCTGGCGGCCATCCTGATTTTGTTGTGGCTGAAAGATCACTTCACCTACCCGCGCACAGGCTTTGTGAGGGGAAAACGGATGACAGTGACACAGGTATTCATCCTGATCGGGAATGCCATTCTCTTCCTGCTGTTGCCCGTTCTTGGATTGTTGGCTGTAGCCCTGTTCACAACCTCGGCAGAAAGTGTTTTAGCCTCCATGCCCGCCTGGTTCCCTGTGGGACTAGGATTGATCTGGGCCATCCTGTGTTTTCTGGCGGGGGAGTGGATGGGACTGCGCCGTTTCCGTCTGCTGGGAGCCCTGATCCTCCCGGCAGGGCTGGCAATGGGTATCTGGCAACTCGCGCTGGGATTGCCCGCCTTTCCGTCTAATGTACAACCTGGCATTTTGCAGCCCGCGGTGTTCGAAAGCATCCGCCGCACCTTGACCAGCCTCAGCCTGCTCACTTTGATATCCGGCCTTCTGCTGATGCTTTCCGGCATCCTGACCTTCCTGCGTTATCGCAAAGAAAACCCGTTCCCCTACACGGAGGGAGTATGAGCAGTTCGCTTCAAAATCTCTCCGGGCTGGATCGCGTGATCCATGAGCCGGCGCGGCTAATGTTGGTGGCCTTGCTCTCCTCGGTCGAATTGGCGGACTTCCTGTTCCTGCTCAAGGAAAGCGGCCTGACCAAAGGCAACTTATCCGTGCATCTCTCGCGGCTCGAGGAAGCAGGCTACATTCAAATGAAGAAAACCTTCCGGGGAAAAATCCCGCACACTGAATACCGTCTCACCGCGGAGGGAAAGTCGGCCTTTGATCAGTATCGGAAAAGCCTCGGCCTGATTTTCAACGGCAGGAAGGCGTGACATGGACTTCGCAATCGAAACCAATGGTTTATCGAAATTCTACGGCCAGGTGCGCGCCGTGGACTCCGTCAGCCTGCGCGTGGGCGTCGGCGAGATTTACGGCTTCCTGGGTCTCAACGGTGCGGGCAAGACCACGACCATCCGCGCGCTGTTGGGGATGATCCGCCCGAGCGCAGGGAATGTCAAAGTGCTGGGCCAGCCCGTTGGTCCGAGCGGACGCGGGCCGTGGGCGCAAGTCGGTCACCTCGTCGAGAATCCCTCGGCCTGGCCCGAATTGTCCGTTCGGGAGAATCTAGATGTAGCGCGTCGCCTCCACGAGATTCAGGATCCTAAAATCGTGGACGACGCCATCGAACGGCTCGGCCTCGCTTCCTACGCCGACCGGAAGGCTGGTACGCTTTCGACGGGCAACCTCCAACGCCTGGGGCTGGCGCGCGCCTTGCTGCACCTACCGGAGCTGCTCGTCCTCGATGAACCCGCCAATGGGCTTGACCCGGCCGGCGTGGTGGAGATCCGGGGACTGTTGAAGTCGCTGGCCGTGGAGCGCGGCGTGACGGTCTTCATGTCCAGCCACATTCTGACCGAAGTGGACAGGCTCGCTGCTCGTATCGGGATCATCCACAAAGGCAGGTTGATCGAAGAATTGGACGCGACACAACTTGAGAGGTTGCGTTCGAAGCGGCTTGAAGTGAAGACACGCGACCTGGTCCGCGCGCAAGCCAGTCTGCAAGGGGCAGGATACAAACCTGTGATTCAAGATGAAAC
>JAKANW010000059.1 GCA_021823555.1 Chloroflexota bacterium | reverse complement strand
TGTGGCGTTCATTCTCGGCGTCCTGTTTTTCCACATCGATCTCACGCATTCCAACCTTGCGCTGACCGCTTTGTGTATCCTGCTGCTCTCTGTCACATCCTGCGGCATGGGACTCGTCTTCGGCAGTCTGTCCCTGCGTTCACGCGAGGCCTGGACGATCACGTCCATGTTCTTCATCCTGCTTTACATGTTGAGCGGAGTTAACTTTCCAGTCAGCGTGCTGCCAAATTCCCTGCAGGCCATTTCCTACAGCCTGCCGCTCACGCGCGGAATCCAAGCCGCCCGCCTCGCCATGAGCGGCGCGGATTGGTCTGGCATCCAATCGCTTTTTGTGGGCGAGATGCTGGTTGGCCTCGCTTACATCGTGGTCGGCTATCTCATGTTCACCTGGTTCGAAAAACTGAGCCTGGTGGATGGGCAGATCGAAACCATGTAAATCTTCACCATCATCCTATCCGAAATTTTCATAATCCCAGCCTCTCCCTTTTTCAACTTGTTTTCGCCAACCTATTCGACTTGACGATTATTTGGATAATTTTTATAATAAAAATCATATTTAATAAAGGAGACACGACACCATGACAAAAAATTACGCCTACCCCGAATACTTGGTGGATACCGAATGGGTCGCGGCCCATTTGAAAGATGCAAACGTCCGCATTGTGGAATCGGACGAGGACCCGTTGCTGTACCCGATGGGGCACGTTCCCGGCGCGGTGCAGGTGGACTGGTTCACCACGCTCCAGCATCCATTGCGCCGTGATTTTCTCACCAGGGAACAATTCGAAGCAGTGTGTTCCAGCCTCGGCATCAGCAATGACACGACCGTCGTCTTTTATGGCGACAAGTCCAACTGGTTCGCGTGTTATGCCCTATGGGTGTTCCAGTATTACGGCCACCAGAAAGTCCGCATCATGAACGGCGGACGCGCCAAATGGGAGTTGGAGAAGCGGCCGCTCGTGAAGGACGCCCCGTCGTACGCGCGAACAACTTACAGGGCGAAGAACCCGGATCAATCCATCCGCGCTTTTCGAAATGATGTATTCCAGCAGGTCGAAGCAAAGAAGCCGCTGGTGGATGTCCGCTCGCCGAAGGAATACACCGGCGAACTGCTGCACATGCCCAACTATCCGCAGGAGGGCGCGACACGCGGCGGACACATCCCCGGCGCGGTCAGCATCCCGTGGAGCATGGCCGTCAACGAGGCGGACAGCACGTTCAAATCAACCGATGAACTGGCTTCCTTATACGAGGGCAAAGGCATCCAACCTGACAAAGATATCATTGCCTATTGCCGCATTGGCGAGCGTTCTTCGCTGACCTGGTTCGTGTTGAAGTACCTGCTCGGTTATCCCAAGGTCAGGAACTATGATGGTTCGTGGACCGAATGGGGCAACCTGGTGGATGCGCCGATTGAAAAATGAAGTAGGGGCCTCGCCCTTACCCAATAATTATGTCCCTACCCACAAAACTTCAAGAAATCGTGGATGATTTCGCTGGCATGTCGCGCGAAGAAAAGATCGAGACATTGATCGGTTATGCCGAGACCTTCCCGCCACTGCCAGAGCGGCTCCACGCGGAACGGGACAAGATGGAACCCGTCCCGGAGTGCATGACGCCCGTGCAGTTGATCGGCGAGAAACAGGCCAACGGTGGGATCATCTTCCACTTCGACATCCCGCCTCAATCCCCCACCGTGCGCGGGCTGGCATCCATCCTCGCCAACGGACTTAACGGCAGCACACCTGAGGAGATTCTTTCGGTGCCTGCGGATTTCTTCGCGCCCATGAACCTTCAGGAAGCCATCTCACAGCAGCGCATCAACGGTTTTATCGGTGTCCTGGCGCGCATGAAACAGGTGGCAGTCAAACTCATGGCAGATAAGTAAAGCATACAAACATTCACTCAAGGCCCTCATTTCGTCGACCCAATGCCAAAGGTTAAAGCGAAATGAGGGTTTTTATTTCCTGTCTCATTTCCTACCCCGGAGGGATTATCATAGTGGAGAGGATCAGCAAGCCAGATGAAAGCAACCCTGCAGGAAAGCGGCCTGCCTCAAATGAAGATCCATGAAACCGACCAGAAAACCATAGAAAAAGACGCGGAAACGACCATCACCCCGTCTTTTGAGGAGTGCTTCCACAGCTATTGGGCCGCAATCTATCGCCTGTTGTTACGCATGGTCGGTGATCCTGCTGAGGCGGAGGATCTTACCCTGGAAACCTTCTTTCGTCTCCATCGGTCGAACCCCAAAATGGACCGGGAGTTCAACGTTGGCGGCTGGTTATATCGGGTGGCGACCAACCTGGGGTTGCAATCCATTCGGAGTTTCAAGCGCCGCGAACGGTATGAATTGAGCGCCGGTAAATATACCCTCGATCAAATGCCCGACCACCGTCCGGCGGAAGCCCTGGCCGACAAGGAGGAACGACAGATGGCGCTCACCGCGCTGGCACAGATGAGCTCCCGCCAATCGCAATTGCTGATTTTACGGTACTCCGGGCTGGCCTATAAAGATATTGCGCAGACGTTAAACCTCTCGCCGACCTCAGTTGGCCCCTTGTTGCTGCGCGCTGAACGTGAATTCGAAAAGCGCTACCGTGCTCTCGCACAGGAGGAACCATGAACGAACATCTGAATGACGGTCAATTGCGGGCTGCTCTCGATGGAGAACTGGACGCGCAGGCGTTGCGTCACCTTGAGACCTGCCACGGCTGCCAGGAGCGACTGCACGCATTACGGGCACAGGTCAAAGAGTCGGCGCAAAAACTGGCCTTCCTGGCTTCTGTACCCCAGGAAAATATCCCCTCCAGCCAGACCGGTTTGAAACATTTCGTTGCTCGCAGACTTTCCCAAAAGGAGACACCCATGTTAAAAAGAATCTTCGCTTCGCCAGCCGTGCGATTCGGCATCCCGATCGTATTGATACTGGCTCTAATCCTATCGTTCCCCGGCACGCACGCGCTGGCCGACCAACTGCTCAACCTGTTCCGCGTCGAGCAGGTCACTGTGCTGCCCGTGGACTTTACCGGCCTGCAGGCCCTGACCGGCGGCAGCGCGCTTGGCAAGCAGTTCACCCAGCTTATCTCGGACTCGATTACCATGACCCAGAAACCGGGGGATCCAGTGCCGGCGACTGACGCCGCCGATGCCAGCCAGAAAGCCGGCTTCACCGTCCGCCTGCCGCAGAGCGCGACGTATTCCCGCCTGACCGTGACGAATACCGCCGCCTTTGACTTCACTGTGGACCGTGCGAAGGCTCAGGCATTGCTCGACGAATCCGGGCGCAGCGACCTGGTCCTGCCTGACGCGATTGACGGCGCGGTCATCTCCGTGACGATCCCCGCTTCCCTCCGCGCCGACTACGGCGTCTGCCCCGACCCAACCGCCGCCGACAATTCTGGCAGCGGCACGCCCGGGCGCAACTATCCCGATTGCGTCATCCTGGCCGAGATCCCCAGCCCGACGGTCTCTGCACCCGCCAATGTGGACGTTTCGCAATTGGCCCAGATCGGACTCGAGTTCACCGGCATGACCAGCGACCAGGCTGCCGCCTTCGTACAAAGCGTTGACTGGACTTCCACGCTGGTAGTCCCAATCCCCAAGAATGCCGCCACGTATCAACAGGTCGCCGTGGATGGCGTGACCGGTACGCTGATCCAACGCCCCGCCGATGATGCTCCGCAGTTCGTCCTGATCTGGGTCAAGGACGGCATCATCTACTCGATTGGCGGACTGGGTGCCAATTCCCAGCAGGCCATAGACATGGCGAATTCCATGCAATAGAATCCCTTCATGCCAGATATAACGCCCGCCATCGAAACGCACGAGCTGCGTAAAGTTTTCGGCGAGCAAGTCGCCGTGCAAGGCCTCACCCTGCAAGTCAAGCAGGGTGAGGTGTTTGGATTCCTTGGCCCGAATGGCGCCGGGAAAACGACCTCCATCAAGATGCTCTTGGGACTGGTGGCGCCCACATCGGGGACAGCCAGTTTGCTCGGTGCGCCCATCGGGGATCGCGCCGCGCTGCGCTGGATGGGTTTCCTGCCCGAACACTTCCGCTTCCAGGAATGGCTGACGGCCGGTGAGTTCCTGGAGATGCACGGCCATCTGTACGACATGGAGTCGCGCGACCTGAAACTCCGCAGTGAGGAACTGCTCGAACGGGTGGGCCTGTCCGGTTTTCGCAATCGGCTTCTGCATACCTTTTCCAAAGGCATGTTGCAGCGCATCGGTCTGGCCCAGGCGTTGCTCAACCGTCCGCGCCTGGTCTTCCTGGATGAGCCGACCTCCGGCCTTGATCCGGTCGGACGCCGGCTGGTGCGCGACATCATCCGCGAACTGCGCACAGATGGCACCAGCGTATTCCTGAACTCACACCTGTTGAGCGAGATCGAAGTCACCTGTGACCGGGTGGCCTTCATCCGTCATGGCGAGGTGGTACGCGTCCTCGAGATGGCCTCACTCGATCACGGCCAGACCAGTGTAATCATCCGCGCGATGGGATTATCGCCGCAGTCATTTGCAGGGCTTGCACAATGGGGAAAGGACTTGAACGTGGACGGCGAGAACATCACCATGACGATCATGGCAGAGTCGGCCCTGCCGGAGATCACGCGCTACCTGGTGGCGCAGGGCGCACAGGTATTCGGCATTACACCCAAACGGCTGTCGCTCGAAGAGATCTTCATTGAAACGGTCGGAAAGGACGGCGGGCTATGAAACACATCTGGATCCTGGCGCGCATGACCTTCCGCGAGGCGATCCGCCGCCGCATTGTGCTGACCGGCCTGGTGCTCGGCGTCTGTTTCCTGATCATCTATTCGATTGGGTTCCACTATATTTACACTTCCGTCAAAGCCGCAGAAGCCGCCATTCAAAAAGACCCATCGCAACAAGCGGTGGCGCGAATCGCGGACACTGAAGGGGTGAACACATTACTGCTGGCCGGATTATATGCTGTCACGTTTCTGTCCATCGCCATGGCTGCCTTGCTGGCCGCGGACACTCTGGCAGGCGAGATCAACTCCGGCACGATCCAGACCATTGTCACCAAACCAATCCGCCGCTCCGATATCGTGCTGGGAAAGTGGCTGGGCTTTGCCTCCCTGCTGGCGCTTTACCTGATCTTGACAGGCGGCGGAACGGTGTTGAGTGTCTTAATACAGGCTGGGTACGCGCCGAATCATCTACTTAGCGGCATGGCGCTGATCTACATGGAGGCCCTGCTGGTCATGACCATCTCAATGGCCTGTTCAAGCGCCTTCTCCGCACTGGCGACCGGCGGCATCGTCTTTGGTTTGTATGGCGTGGCTTTCATCGGCGGCTGGATCGAGCAATTCGGCGCGATGATCAACAACCCGACCGCCGTCAAAGTGGGCATTGTTGCCAGCCTGATCATCCCGAGCGAAACGCTCTGGCGTCGGGCAGCTTTTGAAATGCAGACGCCGCTTACGGGCGCGTTGGGCATGTCGCCGTTTGGGACGGTCTCCGTGCCGAGCGTTCTGATGATCGTCTACACCGCAGTTTACCTGCTGGCCGCGCTGGCCATCGCCATACGCGTTTTTCAAAAGCGTGATATATAACAGACCATTGCTGTTGAAGCAAAATTTCCGAACTCCAAAAGCACCTGCGCCAGAGGTGCTTTTTGTTGGAGACTTCATGCCAAACTTCCATTTACGAAACGTGCTTATCCCGTGTCTTATCGCCCTGATAGCTGCATCCTGCGCACCTGCAATGGCTCAGGCTCCCGCGTTTTCCAACGCATCCACGCAGACTGCCAGCCAGACACCGTTTCCGACCTTGACGGATACGTCACAGCCGTTTCAGTCAGTAGATACAGCAACTGCGCTTCCCGCTACCCCAACCTTTGCTATCCTGCGCGGCCAGGTGCTGGAATTGTCAAACTGCCGCTACGGTCCGGGCGCACCTTATCTGTACAAATACGGACTGGTGCGGGGCAGCAATCTGGAGGTCATTGGCCGCCGTGAGGATGGCCAATGGCTGTACGTCCAGGCCATTGGTGGGAGGAATCCATGCTGGGTCAAGGCCACGCAGATGAGTGTCAGCGGTGATACCATGCGCCTGGAAATCTACTATCCAGACAAAGCCCCGCTGCCCAAGTCACCCTACTACCCGGCCACCACGGTCCTGAGCACCACGCGTAACAATAATGTGGTTAAGGTTTCCTGGTTGGATATCCCGCTGCGGCCCGGCGACGAGGAGGACGCATCCATGCTGCACTACATTATCGAAGTCTGGCGCTGCGAGGGCGGACAGACCATCTTCGAGCCGCTGGCCACGAATGACGCGAGCGTCACCTTTGTGGACGAACCTGGCTGTTCCCAACCTTCGCACGGACGCATCTTCGTGCAGGAAAAGCACGGCTTCGCCGGCCCGACGGATATTCCCTGGCCCAAGTAAAGCAAACATTCGTTTCTTGGTTAATTCAATGAGGCGGACTTGTGTCCGCCTCATTGAATTTATACAGGTTAATCCAGCAAAGTTAAGGTAGATTGAAGGTCTTGACTAGGAAGACTGCCATTTGTGCGCGCGTCACACTGTCCCCAGGGCAGTAGTTCGTGCCCCCACAGCCGCCGGTGATGCCTTCGGTTGCCAATTGCTCAATCCATTTGGCCGCCCAGTAATCCGCCGGCACGTCTGTGAACACCGTCCCCGTGGCTGCCGGTGGACTGTACGATGAGCCGTGCTCCGACTTCAACAGGAAGACCGCCATCTGGGCGCGCGTGATCACCGCATCCGGACAGTACAGACCCGCCGCACAACCGCCCGTGATGCCCTCCTTCGACAGTTCTTCGATCCACTTGGCGGCCCAGTAGTCAATGGGCACATCTGTGAAGATCGTTCCCGTTGCGGCAGGTGGTGAATACGAATTGCCGTGGATACCCTTCAATAGGAACACTGCCATCTCTGCCCGCGTGACCGTGTCATCCGGGCAATAGAGCAGGGGACTGGTCGAACAGCCGCCCGTGATGCCGGCGTTGTACAACCGCTCGATCCAACTGACCGCCCAGTAGCTATCCGGCACATCCCCAAAGATGTTGGGTTGGTCGGTGATGTTGATGGTGAGGGCTTTTTCGTAATACAGGCTGCCTTGATCTGTTGTGCGCACGCGGATGGAGTAGCTGTTCTTGGCAAGGTAGTTGAACACAACCGCGGTCTTCAATGCGCTGCCAGAGATGCTGAAGGAGGCGTTGTCCGTGCTGCCTGCGCCGCTGACCAGGGAGTAGGTGAAGGTATTGCCTGCATCCGGGTCGGTGGTCGTGAACGTACCCACCGTTGTGCCAATCGGCTGGTTTTCAGGAACACTCACACTCGATAGCGAAATGTCCGTTGGCGGCTGATTTTCAACCACGGTATAGGTCTCACCGCTCGTAAAGTTTCCGTTGCCAGCCCCCGGACCGCCGAGGGGATTGGACAACAGGTCCAGGATGGTGTCATTATCTATCACGTCCAGGCGGATCGCGCCGCTGCCCGCGCCCGTGGAGACGGTCACAGTGTAGACATTGCCCGTTCCGCTGACTCCGCTAACGGCTGCGCCGGAAACGCCGCTGGTCGTCAGGGCAAAATCATTGAAGGGCGCGGCGGTGTCTACACCTGTCACAGCTTCGCTGAACGTCACCGTAAAATCCACACTCGCGGCGCTGGTTGGGTTGGGATCAGCCAGCGCAATGGAAAGGACCACCGGCGGAGTGGTGTCATCGTTCGTCTTGGTCACGACGATGTCATTGCCTCCCGCGTAGGAATTCAGGGGTACAGTAGATCCGGGTCCATCCCAGGTGAGAGAACTTTCCCCCGCGGCGAACACATTTCCGTTTGCATCCACAGCAATGGCATTGCCGCTATCAGTGTCGGTGCTGCCGTAGAAGGTATGCCACTGGTAAATACCATTTGTATCGAGCTTGGCGATCATAATGTCGGCAGCGCCAGCATAGGCGTTCAATGGCTCTATTGAACCGGGGCCGTTCCAGGTAGCGGAACTCTCGCCTGTAATATACACATTTCCATTCGCATCCACGTAGCCCGAGTTGCCAATATCTGTAGAGGGGCTTCCCAGGAAGCTATGCCATTGGTAGTTGCCATTCGCGGTGAGTTTGATTACCACGATATCATCACCACCTGCCTGGGCATTCAAGGGCAGAGTGGAACCAGGGCCATTCCAGGTAAAATCGCTCTTCCCGACTATATATACATTCCCATCTTTGTCTGCGGCGATCCCATTCCCTTGATCCGAGCCAAAATTGCTGCCATAGAAAGTGTGCCATTGGTAATTGCCGTCCTTATCGAGCTTTAACGCCACAATATCGTAACTGCCTGCAAAAGCATTTAATGGCAGGGTAGAGCCTGGCCCATTCCAACCGGCAGTACTGTAGCCTGTCACGTATGCGTTTCCGTTCCCGTCCACAGCAATAGCAGTCCCGTTATCCGTGCCTGTACCCCCGTAAAATGTGTGCCACTGATACGTCCCGGTAGTATCCAGTTGGAGCACCGCAATGTCATAATTGCCCGTGAAGGTATTTAATGGGGGGGTGTTACCAGGTCCATCCCAGGAAGCGGGGCTTTCCGCACTGACATATACATTCCCACTGCCATCCACAGCAATGGAATTGCCGCTATCAGTGCTTGAACCGCCATAGAAAGTATGCCATTGATAGGCCCCATTGGTATTGAGCTTGATCACTACGATGTCATAACTGTTTTTGTAAGCATTCAAGGGAGGGGTGGAGCCTGGCCCATTCCAGGCGCTTCCGCTGATGCCTGCCACATACACGTTCCCGTTGCCATCTACAGCGATGGCGCTCGCGCTATCCATGTTCGAACCGCCGTAAAAAGTGTGCCACTGATAAATACCATTCCCATCCAGTTTGACCACCACCATATCGTAGTTGCCGGCATAAGAATGCAATGGGGCAATGGAGCCCGGCCCCTTCCAGGACGAATAACTGTAACCTGCCACATACACATTCCCATCTTTATCCAGGGCGATGCCGTTGCTACCGTCTGTGCCCGAACCGCCATAGAACGTATGCCAGGTATAAACCGGGTCTATTGTGACTGCATAGCCGATGTCATAGGGACCGAGTTCAAAGCCTACTTCCTGGGTTCCAAGCTTTATAAATCGAACAGCTACCTCGATATGCCTTCCGTTAATTTCCTGCCAGGCTACCGGCGCACTCTCTGAAAAAAGGCCGCTTTCAAACGCAAGCTGGAGGCTGCCATCTTTCATCAGTTGTATGGGAACGTTATAGGCCAAGTGGATCGCATCCACGCTTCCATTCGGCGCGAGTTGATAGCTACTTTCCACGATCCCCGTCTTTGTAGCCGAGAAAGTCGCATCCACTCCCTGCCAGATATTATGATAGGTGACCTTCCCCAGCGATGAAGGTGCACCTGGTTTTCCTCCGCTCCCCGGAACGCTCCCAGGTACAACTTGGTTGCCTCCCAAAAACCTTACCGTCAGGGCATGATCCAGCCCTGCCAGATATACCCGGTCGGGCAGAAAGCCCAGAATATGGCCGTTGGAGGCCAATTGCAATGGCTGGGCTACAGGATCGGTCTGTGGATTAACTGATGGATTATCCCCCGCCAATACCGGCGCGACCAACATGAGTTGCACGAGCATAATGACCAGGACAGCAATCAACCGCTTCGCGTTTTTAGACATTTTGACATCCTCCAAAATAGCCAGTCGTATACCCGCCCTCTGCAAGGCAAACTCATTATCCCCCTCGCTAAAAAACCTTCATGCAGCCAGGGAGTATCCAACTTTATTATGGGATATCGTTATGTCACAGTCAATAGGCAAAATGCCCCACTGCCACCAATCAGATATGATTCCGTCCAAATTATGCAAAACGTCCCGAAGGTTTCTGTGATTCAGGCTCGCTTTTTGCTCAAGCCTTCGGGACGGTGCATAACACCAGCAAATTAAAATCCCTGCCCGAATTTTCAGGATGAGTTACATTCCGGGAGGCGATTCACTCATTCACCTTTTCTGCTTCCACGTGATAGTGCGCCAGGTTACAGCGATGCAGCAGTTCGTGGTCGTGTAGGACTTTAGTCGGGGAGCCAGAAGCAACGATGTGGTGGTCTTC
>JAKANW010000058.1 GCA_021823555.1 Chloroflexota bacterium | reverse complement strand
ATCGGCGAAACAAGCGCCTGTTACGATACCAACATAGCCAACCCCGACTACACAAATCTGTTTCATAGAGTAAATCCTTCCTTTTATCAGTGTTTTTTTCACAAACTGGATTGATATACCATATTATATCTGGGTGCGTCTTGTTTTCTGAATGGCCCTCTCCACAGCAATCAAAAGGGTGGAAAAATCAATTGGCTTGGGGATGTAATCTTCGCAACCCGCTTCCAGGGCGCGCTGGCGATCAATCAACTGCGTCCGGGCGGTGACAGCGATCAGGGGAATGTGGGCCGTTCTCGGGTCGGATTTGATGCGGCGGGAGACATCCCACCCATCCATCAACGGAAGAGCAAGATCCACCAGCGCCAGGTCAGGTAATTGCTTCAGCGCAGCCTGCACCCCTTCGGCACCCGTAGCAGCTAGGAAAGTTTCATACCCATACCGTTCCAGAAAGAAACGGACGAGCTCGTAATTATCCATATTGTCTTCGATAATCAGGATTCTTCCTTTGCTCATACGGCCTCTCGTCAAATATACTACGGCTCATGCAGGTGGGCAATGCGCAATGACAGGCTCGATGGCTTATAATCGCTCCATGCGAATTCTCTTTGTAGCCGATGGACGCTCCCCCACCGCCCTGAACTGGATGAGCCGCTTTGTCGAACGCGGCGACGAAGTCCATCTTGCGTCCACCTTTGACTGTGCACCCGAACTTCAAGTCAGGGGATTGGACATCGTGCCTGTGGCTTTTAGCACAGCAAAAAAAACGACCAGCTCCCCCGGCTCCGCTTCCTCGCGAGGCCTTGGCCTGCGTACCGTTATCAGACAGTGGCTCGGCCCCCTGACCATCTCCCGCGCGGCCCGCAGGCTGCAGACTGTGATCGAGCGCGTCCATCCCGACCTGATCCACGCCATGCGGATCCCGTTCGAGGGTATGTTGGCCGCCGACGCGTATATGGGAATACCGCTGGTGATCTCTGTATGGGGCAATGACTTTACCCTCCACGCGCCGTCCACACCGCTGATGCAGCACTATACCCGCTGGACTTTGAAAGTGGCCGATGCCTTGCATGCCGATTGCCAGCGCGATATCCGCCTGGCAAAACGATTGGGCTTCTCCGTGAATAAGCCTACATTGGTCGCACCAGGCAATGGCGGCATTCACACGGATATTTTCTACCCTCCCCAGCCGCTTGTGACGGAGCCGGTCATTATCAACCCGCGCGGCTTCCGCGCCTACGTCCGCAACGATATATTCTTCAAGGCCATCCCGCTCGTGCTCGAGAAACGGCGGGATGCGCGTTTTCTATGTTCCTCCATGTCGCGCGAAGCCCGGGCGATTGAATGGATAAAAGAATACAACATCGAGCATGCGGTGCGTTTATACCCGCCTGTGCCCCACAAACAAATGGCCGATATATTCCGCACTGCACAAATTATCGTCTCGCCGAGCATCCACGATGGCACACCCAACTCCCTGTTGGAAGGCATGGCCTGCGGATGCTTCCCGGTGGCAGGTGATCTCGATTCCATCCGCGAGTGGATCACGCCCGGCGTCAACGGTCTGCTGGCCGACGCGAACGATCCGCGCTCATTGGCCGATTCGATCCTGTCTGCGCTGGAAAACAAAGACCTGCGGGACAAAGCCGCAGGCCTTAACGCTGAAACCATCGCACGTCGCGCTGAATATGTGCGCAACATGGAAAGGGTGGATGAGTTTTACAAGCGCGTTTTACAAAAAAATTAATTCCAATTACTTCCCTTCATGGGGCGCCCGCAGAGCTTCCAGGCGGTCGCGAAGCTGGATGCGTCGTTCATCTGCAGCGGAACGAACCTCGGTGAAGAAACCTTCCCCGCGCGCGCGGATCTGGTTACGCAGGTTTTCGCCGGTGGACGGAGCCAGCAACAAAGCGATTGTCGAGCCAACCATGGCTCCAACCATGATGCCGATCAGGAAACCGAATATTCTACGCATGGGAATCTCCTTGATATTTCTTGCAGGATAATTTCGTTAAAATTATTATACTGCTTCTTACACACACCGTAGGCGAAAATCCGTTTTTGTGGAATAATCAGCCTTGCCACGCGTATCCCAGTGAACGCGATGGCGAATATTTATCGTCAAACGCCCAAGCGCAGACCAGGGGGAGGCGCTCCAGCGGACTCTACCAAACCCTTGGAGGGTACCATGTCTACACCTGCTCCCATCTCTACTGTTGCGCCCACGCGCAAAAAAGTCACCACTCTTACCTTCCGCCAAAAGAAGGAACGCGTTGAGCCGATCACCATGCTGACGGCTTACGATTATCCAACCGCGCTGGCCCTGGACCAGGCTGGGATCGATTCCATCCTGGTCGGAGACTCGCTCGGCATGGTCGTGCTGGGATACGAGAACACCCTGCCCGTCACAATGGAGGAAATGCTCCACCACGCGCAAGCAGTCTCACGCGGCGCAAAAGCCGCGCTCCTGATCGGCGACATGCCTTTCATGTCGTACCAGGTCTCCGTTGAGGAGGCGACGCGCAATGCAGGCCGCTTCCTGCAACAGGGCGGCATGGATGCGGTCAAGCTTGAAGGCGGGCGCGAACGCGCCGAAGCCATCCGCGCCATTACCGGCGCGGGCATCCCCGTCATGGGACATCTCGGACTCACGCCTCAGTCCATTCATCAACTGGGCGGGTTTCGCGCCCAGGGCAAAACCGCCGTCGCCGCCAAGCACCTGCTTGAAGATGCCCTCTTGCTGGAGGAGTCGGGCTGCTTCAGCCTCGTGTTGGAATCCGTCCCGGCGCGGCTGGCCGAATTGATCTCCCAACGGCTATCCATCCCGACCATTGGCATTGGCGCCGGCGCGGGCTGTGACGGCCAGGTGCTCGTTACCCACGACATGATCGGCCTGTTCGATCGCTTTACACCCAAGTTCGTTAAAAAATATGCCAGCTTCCATACCGAGATGCAGCGCGCCTTCGGGGAATACATCGAAGATGTTAAGACTCAACGCTTCCCTGCCCAGGAACACACAGTGGAAATGGAAGACGAAGAGTGGGCATCCCTTTTGAAGGAGATATGAGCGAGATTCTCATTATCGGTACGGGCGCCCTGGCTACGCTCTTTGCAGCGCGCCTGAGTGGAGCAGGCCGGCGCGTGGCGATGCTGGGCACCTGGCAATCAGGATTGAATGCGCTGCGGCAGGAGGGCGCCCGCCTGGTGGACGCGCATGGAAAGGAACACGCCTATCCTGTATTTGCCGCCGATAACCCGCGCCAGGTGCGCGGCGCACGCTACGCGCTGGTGCTGGTCAAAGCCTGGCAGACGGAACGCGCCGCCTGCCAGTTGGCGGATTGTCTCGCCGCGGACGGATTGGCCATCACGCTGCAAAACGGACTCGGTAACCGCGAAACGCTCATCCGGGACCTCGGGCCTGCGCGCGTTGCTCAGGGCACATCCACCACTGGCGCGACGCTGCTCGGGCCGGGGTTGGTGAGAGCAGGCGGGGAGGGGATCCTGTCTCTTGAACGGCACCCAGCCCTGGGTCCGGTGGAAGATGCGCTGCGGTCGGCTCATTTCAGCGTGCAGGTCGTGGAGGATGCCCGGTCATTGATCTGGGGCAAACTGGTCATCAACGCGGCCATCAACCCACTGACCGCCCTGCTGCGCGTCCCCAATGGCGAACTACTGAAACGCCCGGCCGCGCGCGGACTGATGAACTCCCTGGCGCAGGAGACTGCCGCTGTGGCGGAGGCGGAGCAGGTCCCTTTGCCGTTTGAAAACCCGATCGCCGCTGTGGAGGAAGTGGCGCACAAGACGGCGGGCAATCATTCATCCATGTTCCAGGATGTGGCGCGCGGCGCGCCGACCGAGATCGATGCCATTTGCGGCGCTGTAGCAAAACGGGGCAAGAAGCATGGCATAGCCACGCCCATCAATTTTGCCTGCTGGCAACTGGTACGAGGGCTAGATGGTAGCTGATGTGAGGCGCCTCCCACACGGCAACCGAATTCTCTTTTGCCATGCGCGCATACTCGCGCAGGAGGGTCGTCTTGCCCCACACCCCCTGGAACAAAGATGTGCAAAACTTGGAACGGCAATTCGTCTGCGGTCAACGCGGGCAAAAAGAGATTCCGTTCGCTATCTCTTCCAACGAAGAGGCGGCGCCGTGCCTGAGTGAGACAATCCGCCACGCGTGCGGACATTGGGTGATGATCCGGCGTGCAGACGGCAGGTTCGAAAAAACAGAGGGAATCGACGAACTCCCACCTCCCAGCATGCGTTGTGCAAAGGAAAAGGTATCTCGCTGACGTCAGGCAGATACAATGGTCGGACTGGTGTCCGTCACCGTGACCGTAGAGCCGTTCGGGAAGGTTACAACGGTTTGGTCAAGTTCGCGCACCACAGTCAGCCCCCGATATTTCAGGGTCACCGGCCAGGGGAAGAGATTCTGCCCTTCCAGGCGCACGCGGGTGGACGAAAAGATGGTCACACCCAAAGCTTGCAGGAACAAACCGACCGGGGCGAAACCGCCCAATCCGTTCCGTTCTCCGATGCCTGTCCCGCGTTCGGCATGGTAGTACTGATAAAAAGCGCTCGCCTGCTTCAGGCTCTGGATGGTTGCGTTCATCAAGTGGGCAGTCAGGCGGGTCGCCTCGATGCGAAAGCCATACGCGAGCAAGCCTTCACCAATGAGATGGTTCCAGGGTAAATGCACGCTCATGCCAACGATTTCAGCCTCCGAATGCTGTCCGGCATCGCTTGCCGGACCTGGCGTCTCCGGCAGGTGTGGGAGCGCGGGGATGCCAAAAGGCCGGTCAAAGTGTTCGGCATCCAACAGGGTACGCCCGATCATCCCCTGGATGTGCTGCTGATCCCCTGTCCCCGCCCAAAGCGGCAACAACAACGTCTGATCCTCGGCGGTCAAGTCCACCGTGTGGACGATCACCTTGTCTTTGACATCCAGCCCGCGCGCCTTGACTCGTCCCAGGCGCGTATACACTTTTTGGCTGGTAGCCACCAACCCACCGCTGTGCCATTGAAATTGATGCCCTTCGATGATCTCAGGCTCGCCCTTGATGGCATATTCACCGATCTCAACTTGCGGGCGCTTCGCCGCGGGACTTTTGGTCTGGATCTCGATCAACAGGCGCACCGGCTGCTCGAACTCCACCTTCGGGCGAATGGCGTTGGCCCCTCCCTTGCCGCGCGCCACTACCTTGCCCGGCAGGGATAGACCGGTCTCGCGGTCGCGATAAGCATACAACGCAACGCGGGGATTCCAACTGGCATCCAACGCAGCCTTCAGTCCATCTACCTGAATTTTGAGCAGGGGTATTTCGTCAGTCTTGTCCAGTCTCTCTGCCATACGGAGCAGGCTGGCGGCCTCGCGATACAACATGGAGATCAGCGCCGGGCAGCGGACGGTGGAAATGTTCACTCCTTGTGACCAGGGATGCCAGCCATCGAAGAGCGGATTGTCTTCAAAACCGGTCTGCAACAAATGATCCCATTCGGGCAGGTTATCATGATCGGCGTCATGCTCAGGGGAAAACCAGGCCCAGAAGAATTTCTTTAGCTTGGGGAAAACATTCGCCAGGAAAGATTCATCCTCGCCGTTCCGGGAGAGCTGCCAGGCCAGGGAAGCCAACATGGGGGCCGCCAACACCTTCGCGCGTTGACCGGCCAGGCCCGGTTTATGATCCACCTCGCCATTTTCCGTTTGGGCAGCGAGGAAGTTCAGCAGCAAGCCTTTGGCAAGCCCCGGCGCGCCGGGGATAAGACTGGCAAGATAATAGGCATCCAATGGCGTCTGGCCGCTCCAGCCGGGCGGGTAATCACTGCCGTCACCCTTGTGTGAAAATCCATGGTCAGGCTGGCGGGATAAGACAAAAGATGGATGGGGTAATTTGTCGGTGCCGCGAAAGAACAACCCCAGCGCGGCTCTTTGACTGAAGGCCAGCGCCGCATCCCAATCCTTGTCGCCGGTCTGGATCTCGATGGTGTCCGCCGCATTGAACAGTTCGATGCGGGCGCGTTCAGCCTGCCAGGGACGGGCGGCAGTGTGGCGCGCCAACTCAAATGAGGCAGCTAGGCTGTCTTTGGCGGCCAGAGCAAAGGTCAGTTGACGCGTCGCTCCGGGACCCAGCTCAAGGTCCAGCATGAGCGTGGCATGAGGACCGGGACCGGGTTTCGGGCCGCCGGTCATGAACAGGACAGGAGTCAGTCCGCTGGTCTGCCCGACCAGCACATTGACCATCTGCTGTTGAACGGGCGACAATCCTTGTCCATCCAATGGAGCCAGGACGCCGCACACTTCAAAACGGACCTGGCGTGTGGCTGTGCTGCGATTGACAAAAGTAAGCTGTCCAGCAGCCGCGTTTGATTCCGGGATCCAATATTCGGCTGAGACTTCCAGGTTTTCGAAGGGGGAAAAATCGAGTCGCAGGAAATTGGGATAAAAGCGTCGCAGGCGAGGAGCGCCGGGGAAGGCTGCGGGATCTGAAACAGTCTGCCCGCCTTCAGTAAAACGCAGGAACAGGCGCATCGAACGCGCCCGCAGGCCATAGGTTGTGCGCAGCGAAATAGCCGGGGGTTCGCCGCCTCCGACCCCCAATTCCCAGATATGGTCATTGGTGTAGTCCGGGACGCAGAGGCGGGAATCTGCCGCCAGGGTTAAATAGAGTGGATCGCCGGGGCCCAAAGACCAATCGCGCATAGCCTAATTGTACGGGCAGTTGGGCAACAGGTCAAAGGGTATAATTGCGGTCTGTAAGTCAAAAGGAACCAAAACCCAGCACCATCGGAGGAGACATGACAGGCAAGTATTTCGAGGAGTTCCAGGTCGGAGAGAAAATCACGACCGTTGGCCGCACCGTCTCGGAAAGCGACATCTTTACCTTTGCCGGACTCTCGGGCGACTTCAACCAATTACACACGGATGCCGAGTTTGCCAGGAGCACCCCTTTCGGCCAGCGCATCGCTCACGGGCTGCTGGGACTGTCCATTACTTCCGGCCTGGCCCTGCGTACGGGCATCCTGGAAGGCACAGTGATCGCCTTCCGCGAGATCAACGAATGGAAGTTCGTCAAGCCTGTTTTCATCGGTGACACGATCCACGCCGAATTGAACGTCACCGAAACCAAGCCCTACCCGCGCCTGAACGGCGGCTCTGTCACCATCGTATTTGATGTAAAAAACCAAAAGGAAGAGACAGTCATGAAGGGAACCTGGGTGGTACTGGTAGCGTCCAAACCATAGCCCTGCAAACATGGATGCACACGCGCTGATACCAAGTTTCCTGCAATTCTCTGCGGTGGATTTATGACCGAAGAAGATCCCGGCGACCGCCTGCGCCGTCTGTTGAAATCCGAAGACGAGACGCTCCCCGACCTGCCCACCGGCTTCGAGCCGGCGGGCGACGCCGCGACTCTTCCTCCGCCCGAAGCCGGACCCGCCCCCACGCCTCCCCCTCCGCTCGGAGCTGAATCCACACCCCTCGCCCAACCGGCCCTCGACAGCAACAACATGCCCCTGCCCCGCCGCGTCGACCAGATTGACGTGGACGGGACGCGCGTCTCCCCTGCTGCCTACCATCCATCCACAACCGGCCAGCGCTCCAAGCCGCCGCAGAAGCCACCGCCGTCCCCCAAAAAGATCAACTTCAACCTCGATCTCAACAATATCAACTGGAAGAAGGGCCTGGGATGCCTGCTGCGCGTCTTGATCGTAATCGCTTTCCTGGCAGTGGTCCTCGGTCTGTGTTTGGGATCCATTGCAGTTTACGAATATTATTCCATTGCCCGCACCCTGCCCGATGTGCAGGATCTGAAAAATCACGCCTCCCAATTCGAGACCACCCGCATCCTCGACCGCAACGGCGACTTGCTCTATGAAATCCTCGATCCCAATGCGGGCCGCCGCACCTACGTGCCGATTGCAAAAATTTCCCCGAATGTAGTAGCTGCCACCATCGCCACCGAAGACAAGGACTTTTACAACCATCCCGGTTTTGACTTTTGGGCCATCGTGCGCGCCTTGTACCAAAATTACACAACCGGCGGACAGGGCGGCGGCGCATCCACCATTACACAACAATTGGCGCGTGCGCTGTTACTCTCCCCTGAGGAACGCGCCCAGCGCACTTATACGCGCAAGGCGCGCGAGATCATCCTGGCCGCCGAGATCACGCGCCGCTACTCCAAAGATGAAATCCTTGAACTTTATTTAAACGAGATCTATTACGGCAACCTTGCCTATGGGATCGAGGCAGCCGCCGAAACATATTTTGGCAAGACTGCCGACCAATTGACCCTGGGCGAAGCTTCCTTCCTGGCCGGGCTGCCGCAATCGCCCGCAGTGTACGATATTTACACCAACCGCGATGCGACCCTGCTGCGCGAGCAGCAGGTGCTGGTATTGATGTACCAACTCAGCCAGGAGCAGAATTGCATCCAGGTCAGCAACAGTCCATCCCCAGTCTGTGTGGACCCGATCGCGGCCTCCAACGCCGCGAATGAAATCAAGAACTATCCCTTCCACCCACCGGTGATCAATTCGCGCTACCCACACTGGGTCAATTACGTGCGCGCCCTGCTGGAACAGCAATACGATGCACAGACGATCTACCGTTCCGGCTTCACGATTACCACCACGCTCGACCCGACCTTGCAGGACAAAGCCCAGCAGCTCGTCACCGATCAAATCGCGGCCCTGGCAGCCAATAATGCCCATAATGGCGCGCTGGTGGCCATCCAACCTTCCACGGGCGAGATCCTGGCTATGGTCGGTTCGCCGGATTTCAACAACGACGCCATTTCGGGCCAGGTCAACATGGCCGTCAGCCCGACGCGCCAGCCGGGTTCATCCATCAAGCCGATCACGTACGTGGCTGCCTTTGAAAAAGGCTGGACTCCCGCCACCTTGATCTGGGATGTACCATCTGACTTCCCGCCCTCCGGTAATCCCACCGACACGCGCCCGCCTTACCAGCCCGTTGACTATGATGGGAAGTTCCATGGCCCGGTGACGGTACGCGTTGCCCTGGCAAATTCATTCAACGTCCCGGCTGTGAAGACCCTCAACTTCGTCGGCATTTACGGCGACCACGGCATGATCGCCATGGCCAAACGGCTGGGCATCACATCCCTCACCCGCGATGATTATGGCTTGTCCCTCACACTGGGCGGCGGAGATGTGAGCCTGCTGGAGATGACGGGAGTGTTCTCGGTCTTTGCCAATAGCGGCCAGCGCGTGCCCCCGGTTGCCATCCTGAAGATCACGGATTATCAAGGCAACGTTGTCTATGAATATAAATCCCAACCCGGCGAGCAAGTGATCCGCCCGGAACATGCCTACCTGATCTCCTCGATCCTGTCCGATAACAATGCCCGTGCGTGGATGTTTGGCTACAACTCTGTGCTGAACCTGCCCTTCCCGGCAGCGGCCAAGACAGGCACCTCCAACGACTACCGCGATAACTGGACACTCGGCTACACCCCCGACCTCGTGACCGGCGTCTGGGTTGGGAACGCCGATTACACCCCCATGGTCAATACCTCCGGCGTGAGCGGGGCAGCTCCCATCTGGTCGCAGTTCATGCAATTCGCCGTGCCGTATATCAGCAGTGGAAATCCCACGCCTTTTGTCCGCCCCGCCGGGATCGTGGACCACATCATTTGCGCACTTTCGGGCACCGAACCATCCAATTTCTGCAAAGACCAGATCAACGAGGTTTTTGCATCCGACCAGCCCCCGCTTCCTGCCGGCCAGGATTTGATCCGACGCACCAATATAGATACGTGGACACAACTCGAAGCTTCCGACGCCTGCAAGGATTTTACCGAGACAGAGACCGTGATGAATGTGACCGATCCCTTCGCAATGGATTGGTTGAGAGGCAGCGACGGCCGAGCCTGGCTGGATGCCCACGACCTGCCGCGTAATCCCATCTTTGCCCCGCAGCGTGAATGCCGGGCCGATGACCCGCACCCGCAATTGAACTTTGCCCTGAACGATGGCCAGGCCATCAGCCAGCCCATGCTGGAGATCAAAGGCACGGCAGATGCCACAGGTTATTTCAAGTCCTGGAAGCTGGAATATGGCCTGGGGTCAGATCCAAGCCAATGGTCCAGCCTGGGCGAAGGAAATGACCCGGTCAAGGATGGGACACTCGCGATCTGGGATCTATCCAGCGTCCCAAATGGGACAGTCACCCTGCGCCTGACCGTATCAGGCAAATACGCCGACGTAAACCGCGACCTTCATTTGAACATCAGCCTGCCCACGCCCACTCCGCTGCCGACGCTCACTCCTACCCCT
>JAKANW010000057.1 GCA_021823555.1 Chloroflexota bacterium | reverse complement strand
CCGGTAGAGGTTGTTGGTAAACCGAGCCATCGGCTTGCTTGATCTGCAAGTTCAACGGTCCGGGTATGTTCTGATAGATCCACTGCGTGGCCGCCACGCGGGTATGCGGCACAGTATAGATACGGGTAAAAGCATAGGCCCAGCCAAAGGTCGCAATCAAAACAACCAACCCAACCACAAAGGCAAATGGTTTGACGTTAAAACGCTTGAAGGTTGGAGGGTTAAAGACCAGCCAGGCCGCCATCATCGCCAGCAGCGGATAGATGGGCAGTTCATATCGCATGGTCGGGTTGAAAACCAATGACTGCCAGGTGAAATAGACCGCCGTCCAGCCCCACAAGAGGGCGTGCTCCCATTCGCCCTTGATCGTGCGCCACGCCATCCACAGGAAACCGGCCCAGGCCAGAATGCCCAACGGCAGGCCGAGTCCCCAAATAGTCATATTCTGGAATGAGTACAGGTGCGAGCGCCGCGCCCATTGAAGGGCAAACGGGACATCGGCGTCACCGTTGGATTGCGCCTCCAAATCACGGATATTATTGAGCCAGGTTGGGTTGAGGCCAACGCCGAGGAAGGCATACGGCTGGAAAATACGGAAAGCCAGGATGGCCGCCAGTCCGCCCGCCACCAGGTAAACCAGAATCACTTCCGGGACTGATTTGGGTGCCTGCTCCCGATTCCTTTGCCGCATATATCGGACAAGGAAAGCCCCTGGCAGCATGATCGCCATGGGCGCGGCATTGAGCTTGGATGCCACCGCCATGCCAAAGGTAAAACCGAAGGCGATGCTGAGCCAGAAAATGGGGTCTCTTACAAATCGCGCAGCGTAGAATCCCAGCCGCGATTCTAGAGAAGTGTCGTGCAAGTCAGGGTCGGACACGATATCCGAACCGGAATCCGCGGTTTCGCGCCTGTCATCCATCGCGATCAAGACGGCAAAGAAAGTGGCCAGGAACGAGAAAAAGTTGCCGGGATTATCTACTGTAAAGAAATGCGATTGCTGGATCTGCATCACTGCCAGGGACGAAAAAGCTGCCGCGAGCAAACCAACCTTTCGCCCATACAGCCGCGCAGCGATCAAATACAACAAAAGGATTACGCCCAGATCTGAGACTGCCGAGAACTGCCGTCCCACCAGGCCGACCTGGTCATAGCCTGTCTGATTCAGCCATTCAGCCAGGTAACGGACAATGAACAACGGCAGAGTGCCATACACATAAAAGCCAAAGCCAACATTATTTGGGTTCAGCGTTGAAGTCTTCGTGTCGAGATACTGGCTGAGGGATTGTACCGGCTGGAGAGCGCTTTCCACCATTGTCATGAAACGCTCGTCCGGGTGCAGGTGCTGGTCCGCGTCCCAATTCAGGCCAACGACGCGAAAATAGGCCGCCGCCAACAAAACGGCAACCAGCAGCAAGTCATAGATCCAGGGACGTTTTTCGTTCAACAATCATCCTCACAATCACTGCGGAGAGCGCAGGTCGGATTGGCAATCCGACCTGCGTTAAGCTGGAAATGTTATTTGCTGGCCACAAAAAATAGCATAAAATCCTTGCTCGGATCAACCGCCGAAGTATAGCGGCTGAGTGTGCCATTTGGATAGAGTTGCCTTAAAGCAGCCTGAGTCTCGGTATCTTCAGGCCGGAACATAAACAACTTCGGATAAGGGGCGTCCAGTGATTTCGGAAGGTCTTCCCGGAATAGGGCGAAATCACGGTTGGGAATCCCGGCCCATACCCCCGGCAGGCGCGTATCCACCCAATACGGGAACGGCACGATCCAGACGGTGTCCGTTTCGCCGTAGGTGATGCGGAAGTTGCTGATCACTTTGCCCATCTCGGACGTGTTCCACGCGCCCGCACGGTACTGCGCACCGAACTGGTGGAAGACAATGTCATAGTTCTGCGCGGCGGAGGCGACCAATAGCACACCCGTCAGCCCCCAGGCAAAGACCAACCGCCTCCTTTCGGACCCGAAAGCTGTGATCAGACCATCCAGCGCCAGCGCGGCGATCAGGATGGCCGGCACTGCCCCGCCCCCGGCGCGGTTGAGAGCCGGATTCTCATCAGGAAAAGCCAATGACAGGATCGAAGGCATCAGCAACAGCGGGATGGATACCAGCAGGAACAGGTCACGCCAATCCCGGCGGCGGGCATAACGAACGATCACCAACACCGCTCCCAACAGGAACAAAGCCCCGGTCACGATATCCAACGCGGGACGGTGCGGCACGGAGTTGACCCAGATGTTCCCATCGTCCCAGTTGAACATCTTCAAGCCGTTCCACAAATTGGAAAGGAATACCTGCCAGGCCGGGCCTGACAATGGATTCTCGGCAGTCCCCAGGCGTGAGAAAGCGCGATATGAAAACATCTCCGGGTTTTCCAGTGCGTAACGCATCAGGGGCAGGAAGACAAACAAAGAGGTAAACGTCACCAGTCCCAGCCACCAGACCGCCTGTTTGCGCCCGCCCTTCGACTGCGAGTGCAGGAGGTAGATCACGAAGGCGGCCACCACCACGAACGGCATGATGCGGAAGGGACTGTAGCCATGCAGTCCGAGTCCCAGGAACAGGCCGGAGAGGATGAAATCGTTGCGGGTACGCGTCCGCAAGCCCCGGATCAGGTAGAGAAGCGTGGGCGCGACGAAGAGCGGGTAAAGCGGGAAGCGCAGTCCGATGCGGGCGATCACGTTCGGCCAGTACCCGATCCCAAACAGAAACATAGCCAGGAGTCCCACGCGTGGACTTCCAAGCTCCTTGCCAAGCAGGTAAATGTAAGGTAGGGTCAGGATGCCGAACAGGACCGTGCCGATCTTGAGCGACAGGAAGGATAAACCGGTGCCGAAGACCCAGGACATCAAAACCGTCCAATACATCTGGATGGCTTCACGCCCGGTGTTACGCGGAAAGAAGATGTGAGTCTGGCCCTGCGTGACATCGTACACGTCCAGGATTTTCTCGGCGTGGTCGCTGAACGGTTCGGATGGGACGCCGTCAATGCGATAGACGCGGAAGAACAAGACGACCGCAACCATCACCAATATAATGATACCAAGGTACGAAATGTGAACCTGCCAATGATCGCGGGCAAGGGAGGCGCGCACACGCTGGAGGGCAGCTCGCAAACCAGGTCCCTGCCAGAAGGCCCAGGCCAGAAAGATCAGGGCCAGCGCCCACAAACTGACATTGGTCACGGTAAACAGATTCCCGGTGAAGTCCCAGAAGGCAATCAAACCAAAGACCACCGAAAGCGCCAATTGGACAGGGCGCACAGACAGGGTATCCACGCCCGGCAAATCAGCCAACAGGGTGGGAAGCTGCCATTCGTCTTTTATAAAAGCCCAAATGACCAAGGCCATGGCGAACAGGTAAAAAGCCAGCGCCAGTTCCACGCGGCGGCTGGACGGTTCAAGGAATGTCTGTCCAAAGATTGCCAGAACCATCGCTCCCAAGCTGCGCCAGGGGAAAGGAGCGGCGGGCGGAAGCTCGGATGGAACGGCGGCAGGTTCCACTTCCACGGATGGTTCTTCCACCTCGCGGCGGGCTTCTTCCAGCGCCGCGCTTTCCACTTCGGCGCGACCCGCGGCGCTAAACGCGGAGAGGATAAAGTTCAGGAACGATCGCCAGTCTTTCGTCACCGACTTGAAGAGGTCGAGAACCGTCGGCTCATTTTCTTTTGGATCAGGGGCTGGGATTTGAGGATCAATGCTCATTGCTTCTCACCGAATTATTTTTTCCGGGCAATCACGATCATACTTTCCCCCCAACACAGCGGGAGAAAGACCAATCCGCTGATGGCTTGGAAGCCGCCCAGCGAACCAAAGAATAATTTCTGGATTTGTTTGGGGATCACGGAAAGATACGGCACATCCCAAAAGCCATCGGCAAAGACACGTACGGGCGAGAACCCTGCTTCACGGATAAAGCCCAGCCATTCTTCCGGCGGCTTGAGCGAGATGTGCGTCGGGTCCTGGTAGCCGATCCAACGTTCGCCCTTCCACGACTTGAGCAGGGACGACAGGTTCGGCGTAGCCAGGATGAGGATCCCGCCCGGAGCCATGACGCGGCCAATCTCGCGGATGGCTCGCGCCGGGTCAGGCAGGTGCTCAACGATATGCTTGATGATCACCACGTTAAAGGACGCATCTGCAAAGGGCAGATCTTGTGCGGAAGCAGTCTGCAAATCCGTTTTCTGCACAACGGATTTCGACTCTTTGATCGCCCAATGATTCAAATCAACACCGTTGGTTTGGAAGGTGTCTTCGAGTTGGCCCACGAGGTGCCCCAGCCCGGAGCCGATCTCCAGAAGACGCCCCCCCCGTTTTCCATGGCGGCGGGCCAGGATGGCATAGAAGCGATTCGACCACCAGTACTGGCTATATTTTGCGAACGAGACGTTCGCATACGTGTGAGTGCTAAAATATTTTTCGTCGAAGGCCATAAGTTGACGGTGGACAGTGGATGGAAGACAGTGGACGCGACCTGGCAGTCCACGATCAACCAGCTACGGTCGCTTCCTCGCTACATAAAATGTAAACGTCCCTTGCGGGTGTTCGGGATGCTCCACGAACTTACGCAAGGCTCGCTCGGTAAAGAATAGATTCCAGCGCGTGGGGGCAATGATCCAACGGTTGAATAAAGCATGCGGCAGCAAAGTAGGAGAGCCAAGATAATGGCCCCATTCTAACACGCGCATCGCTGCGGGCGAAAAATAGCGCCACCAGCGTTCGAGGGTAAAACCCGCCGCTTCCAGCCAACCCTGCCAGGTCTCCGGCTCCACAGCATGTTCCACGCGCGACATCCTGCGGAACCACTCCGTGTAGCCTTGGCCCAAAATGCGCGAGAGCGAAAGTTCGCTCAGGTAGCGCGTATTCGGCACACAGAAATAAAATGGAGCGCCCGGTTTGAGCACACGGGCGGTCTCTTTCAACACTTGAGGCGCGTGGGGAATATGCTCCAGCACTGAATTGGAAAAGGCGCTGGCAAAGTAGTTGTCAGGGAACGGCGAGGCGCCGCCATCTGCCTCCACCAATAAGCGATATTTGCCGTACGGTTTGGCCTCGTGGATGGGGCCATGCCACGGGTCGAGTCCCACGTCAATTTTGCGGTCGAAGGTCAGGGCGGCAAAGTTGCCGTCGCCGCAGCCTACATCGAGGATCGGGGCCGGCATATCGAAATCCTGGTAATAGCGCGACTCGATGGCGCGCAAGAAACCACGGAAATAGGGCAAGTCACGGATGTGGAGATAGAGGAAGTCTTTCATAATGTAGTGGATGTCATTGTGAAGGAGCGAAGCAATTGAAGCAATCTCCACTCACCAGGAGACTGCTTCGGGCAAACTACGCCCTCGCAGCGACATGTTATTTCATCAACCTTTCGAACAGCTTTTCGTACTCCGCCGCGATGGAATCAGGGTCGTAGGATTTCTTGATGCCTTCCACATCGCCGCAGAACTTTTTCGGTTCATCCAGGACCTCGAGGATGGATTCTGCCAAACTGACCGGATCGCCAATTTGGGAGACGCGTCCCATGCCGTGCATCATTACCGGCCGGCGGACCCCCGGCAGCGCGGACGGCACGCTGGGCACGCCATTCATCATGGCCTCGATCTGCACGAGACCGAAGGCCTCCGTCGAGTTCAGCGAGGGGACAGTAACGACATCCAGGTTGGGATATACGGCAGCCAGTTGCAAAGGGGAAAGATTTCCAAGAAATTTCCACTGTCCCTTTTGTTCGTATTCGCGGATGCGCGGGATCAAGCGGTCAAAATAAGGCTGCTCGCCCATCACGTTCAGGTGCTGGCCCGCATAAAGAACCTGCGCGTTGGGATACTTTTTCAAGATCGCGGGCAGGGCGTCCAACAGAATCTCCACGCCTTTCTCGGAGGCAAAGCGCGTGACCATGCCAACGACGGGCCGCTTCTCCTTGGTCTTGTGTTCCTGCGCGAAAGCAGCAATCGCCTCGGGCGTGGGAGTCGGCAATTCAACCGGGGGCAGGATTGGGGTTAGTTTGGAGGCGTAGCGTGAGAGGTAGGAAGAGTGATCGGCATAGTCCCGGGTATAGGTCACGATATGATTCGCCAGGATCCCAGCCAGGTTATTTTGAAATTGGATGACGGTATTTACGATGCGGTTGAACAATCCCGGCGGCAGGTCGAGATCGCAGTGATAGGTGAGAACGGCAGGCTTGCCAAACAGCCGAGCGCGGAGGGCCACCCCAGGGGCGTCGAATTGCGGCAGGTGAAGCTGGACAACATCGTGCTGCGCCACCAGCCGAGTCGCCACCCAGCCGAAGGTTGGCGCAATCACGCCTTTGCTGACACGGAACATGACCGGGACGCGAATCACCTTGACGCCATCCATCATTTCCTGGCACGGCAGGGAAGGATCATACTGCGTGGTCATCACGGTCACTTCGTGGCCGCGTTGGGCAAAGGCGCGCGCCAGGCGCTCGGCGTAGATGGTGAGGCCCGAAGTATGTGGGCGATAGTAGGTTAAGACAGTAAGGATTTTCATAAGCCAACGGCTGATTTTACCCGCTCGCAGGCGGAAATGCCGAGTCAATCAACATTTGAATCTCATGAGAAGATTCTCCCGGTGTGAGCCAAGCTAAAAATTCAACGTTGCCCTTCGGACCCAGGATCGGCGAGCGGATCAAGCCGCGCAGACCAAGACCTTCGCCCTGTGCAAAGGACAACACATTTTCCAAAACCTGGCGATGAATGGCCGGGTCACGGATGACGCCGTCGCCACGCGAGACATCCTTGCGGCCAGCTTCGAATTGGGGCTTAATCAAAGCGAGGACACCCCCCTCACCCCCATCCCCTCTCCCACTGGGAGAGGGGCGCAGAGGTGAGGGGGCCAACCACTTCTTCAACACCGGCAGCAAAATCTTTAATGAGATAAACGACGCGTCCACCGTGACCAACGAGACCGGCTCGGGCAGGGAGGCGACATGCCGGGCGTTGGTCCCTTCCATGACCACCACGCGCGGGTCGTTGCGAATCTTCCAGTGCAGGATGCCTTTGCCCACATCAATGGCATAGACTCTGGCCGCGCCGCGCTGGAGCAGGCAATCGGTGAAACCGCCAGTGGAGGCGCCCACGTCAGCGCAGACGCGGCCCTCGATTGGGATGGGAAATGCATCCAGCGCCGCGTCCAGCTTTTCGCCGCCGCGCGAGACGAAGCGCGGGCCGGAGTCCACTGTCAGTTGAGAGTCGGCTTCGATGGCGGTGGCAGGCTTGAGGGCGACCTGACCGTTGATCCGCACCTGTCCCGCCATGATCAGGGCTTGCGCTTTGGCGCGCGATTCAGCCAATCCGCGTTCCACGAGCAAAATATCCAGGCGGGTTTTCAGCATGGTTGTATCCTGCTGCTTCTTATTTCAGCGCTTCCACGCGCGCCTCGACGATCCGGTCAAGGCGGAACATTCGCTCCGCGTTGCGCAAGTGGCAATAGCCCTGGAGGTAAATATAGTCGGCCAGCCCCAGCACCTGGAGCGGCGTAACCCAGCGCTCGGTGCGTCCGCCATCGCCATCCACATACGTGATGAAAATGCGCCGCCCGCTATAAATGGCCTCGCCCAGTTCGGTGGGAAGCTGGATGCCGTCATTGGGCCAGGCAGGCGAATTGTAAATGCCGATGAACTCGTCGAGCGGTTTGCCATCCGGCTTGAGGGCGTCCATCATCTGGAAGAAGATGGCTCGGGCCGCCAGCACATCGGAGAGAGCGCGGTGGGATGGGTCGCTCTTGATTTGCAAGGCTTCGGCAATCGCAGCCAGTGTGTTGGAGGGGAATTCAAAATAGGTACGCGCCAGGTACAATGTGTCAATCATATTGGGGACTTGGATCTCGCGTCCCAGCCGGCGGAATTCGTTATCGAGGAATTGCAGGTCGAACCGGGCGTTGTGGCAGACCACCACCGCATCACGCAGATAAGCTCCCACTTTATCCGCGATGCTGCTGAACAAAGGCGCGGCAGACAGCTCAGCGTCGGTCAGGCCGTTGGCGCTGGCTGCGCCGAATGAGAGTTCGCGCTCGGGGTTGACCAGGGTCTGGTAGGTGGTTTTGATGCGCCGGCCCTCGGTGAGCACAATATCAACCTCGCAGACGCGGTAGCCAAACCATGGAGAAAGGCCGGTTGTTTCAAGGTCCAAAAACGCAAAACGAGCACTGGCAAGGTCAAACGTCAAGGGTCACCATCCAAACTCATCAAAGCGCAAACCTTCCAGGTGATTCTGAATAGCACGCCTGACATAAGGGATCGTATTTTCAGGCAGGGCGTCCACCTGGGTCCAACGCAGTTCGTCGCATTTGTCCGGTTCGTTGTTGAACGGCTCGCCCTCCCATTCGGGGACGTGGACGAAGAAGTCCACGCGTTCATCGCCTTCATTGCGGTGCATGACGCTGGAGAAGATGAGACGCTCCGCATCCAAGCGGACTCCGATCTCTTCTGCCGCCTCGCGAGCGGCCGCGGCCATCACCGTCTCACCGCCGTCTAAATGTCCCGCCGGGAGGCTGTATTCCCCGTCCCGGTAACCCGTGTTGAACCGGCGCGACAACAGGATTTGATCCCCACGGAGGAAAAACAAATGAACAGTGGTTGGAAATTTAGCGCGCATGAACCTGATTATACGCGCCAAAACCGCCCCGCTTCGGGAGTTCCTGCAGCTCCCTGGGAATTGCCAGGGTCAAGACCTTTTGCCTGTGATTTGAAATCTAATGTGGGAGTTCAAAACTCACCCACCCTGTGTGTTACGGAAACTGTGACATACGACACGTGACTCAATGATATAAAATAGGTATAGTGTTGAGGATTGACCAGAATTGTCTTTTTAATCTATTGCTGCCCCACCGCAGCTAACGCAGGCCGTTAGGCGTTTATCCTATCCAACAACATTTTTTCAAGAGAAAAAAACATGACCACAAAACCGCTAAAACTTGTCGTAACACTAAAGAAAATTGATTACTCTGGAGGCAACACAGGCAATGACTTGACCTTTGGTTTTGAAGTAAACAAAGAATTCACCTTCCTTGAACAGAAAATCAGTGCAGGAAAAAGTCAGCCTATGGATAGGATTTTGTACAGGTTGCCCGTAGCAGAAGGAGAGAAAATTGATTTTGTTGCCAGTGTTATCGTCACAGAGCAAGATTTGATTTTCGATGACATTGGACAAGGCAATACTACTTTCATGTTCGATGTAACCCCGTCAGGAGCAAAAAATCACGAATTTCAGGCAGAAGCAAGTGAAGGCAAAAGAAAAGCCGTTTTTTTATTCCAAATTGAAGCGGCAATAAAAGATTTTGACTATTCGCGCTTTGATCAAGCACTTGCTTATATGTATCAGGAATTGACCGTGAACGCACAAAGCAAGGATATGCAAAAGATCAAGGATGCTCTGAATAAAGGAAACGATTCTTTAGCTCGCACTCTTTGGTTCAATCTTGTAGCTAAAGATCATAAGTGGGATCACAAGCCCATATTGGCAAAGAAGTTAGGATTAGAAAACCCTCCTGATTACTGGTTTCCCGTGCGCGGTGACAGCGAACACGAATGGTATTACGATATTTGGTCAAATATCCATTACGGATTTGTAGGCAGGGCAGCAGGGTTTACCGCTCAAACGCTCCAAGACCATGCGGCATCTGGTTTGCCAGGGGCAGGAAAAAATGACGATGGTGATATCTTGAGTGTGCAAATAGGTATTGATTTGTGGGATGAACATCAGCTCGGATTGACAAAAGACCAATTGCAATTGCATCAAGCCATACTATCTCATCTACAAGATTATCTGAATATCCAGCAAGCGAATCCTGACGTCAGCGTCATCATTGATTGGGTAGATGGTAATTTACGATGATGCAAAAGACAATACCTTTTTTGCTTATCGTTCCACTTACTATTTTTTTCATTAATATCACCGCGTCTTACCTACTGTACTTCGATATTGGCATAAACAACTTTGCACGCTATGGAGAGATTTACTGGATTCGAACTCCTACAGTGGTGTTCGTGCAGCTAATAACCGCATTTCTCGGAAATAGGCTGTTTGGAAATACGCGATGGAAAATCTTTTTTCATTTCGCACTACTGTCTGCCGTTGTTTGTGTGGTGTTTGCTGGATTTGCTATTACTGATATAGGCGAAGGCATACCAAGACAAGGCGGCTTTCTTAGGTTTTTGGGTTATTACTTCTTTAATGTTGAATCTGGGCAAATGCCAGACGGTACTTGGTAAAAACGCCGAACATTGCGTGCAGGCGGACAAGGGCGGGCTTTCGCCGCCCTTCCAGGGATTCAGCGCCTTTGGGCGGGTTCGCCCTGGCTTTTTCCTGCCAAATCCCGCCCTTGCCGCTACCGATTACTGCACCTGTCAAGTGCTGACATAATTTCTTCTTGATTTAGTTTTATGGAACCCAAGACAAAATTTGCCGTGAGAGCCAGATCTCAATCGGCAGATTTTGTTGTTATTCAAGATGA
>JAKANW010000056.1 GCA_021823555.1 Chloroflexota bacterium | reverse complement strand
CGATCTTTCTCTGAGCCGTCCAGGATTGCGCCGCTGCCCTCTGCCTTGACCTGTATCCAGTTGTTTGCGGCGCCCGATCCGGGGAATGAGACTGTCTCGCGGTAAACGCCATCGGCGACCAGCACTTGTGTCCCTGGAACGGCGCGGTCTACGCCCTCCTGTATGGTCTGGAATGGCGCGGCAGCAGAGCCATCGCCGCCGGGTGGCGCACTGGCATTCACGTGCAGGATCATTGTCGGTGTAAATTGAAGTTCGTTTGGCTGTGTAGTAATCGAGCCGCTAATTTCAGTAGACCCATCAAGAACTTTGATATTGTATGAGGTATACGGAGAAAGCCCGAACAAGCTGCCGACGAGACCGACGCCGTCAATGAGCATGAGCGGGTGGCCGGTACGCCAGGTGGTTTCGCTGCTCTGGCGATACATTAGTTGTGCTATCTTTGGTAGATCGGCTCCATGTACGACAACCCCAACCGTCTCGATGTTGGCATATAAATCCATTTGCGTGAAAGCCGCAGCGTTGTTAACGGACAGGAAGTGAGGTGCGTTTGCGCCGATGAGCGGATCCGGGGACCTGGCTGCGGCGGGCGCACTTGTGGAACCCAGTAATAAAATGATTGCCAGCGCAGATGCGGTGCGGCGATACTCCCTGAAGAACGAGTGGCTTGTTTTCATCTACAGTTATGTATCTTTCCTGTACACGTTACAAGCATACCATGCAATATTTCCAGCATAGATTAAAAAACCGTCCTTGGAGCATTCAGAGGACGGTTTTGGTCTCCGGATCATCGCACTGGAAAGTTTGGTTTATCGGTTTCAAAGCACCGCCATTGTTCAAAATCAAAGTCGGGACATCATGTCCTGACTTTGATCGCTTTTGTTTCTTCAACACCTATTGTGATCGTGTTCTTTTTTTCAATCCAGCCCCTGGGATACTGGCTTTACGGGCTTCCTGTTTCACCCGCCGGTTATGTTTGCGCATTCCTTTAGAGGGTCGCTTTCGTTTCTTCTTGTCTGGCATAGTGTCCATCCGTATTGTTCCTCATGTTATCAATAAATTGAGGAAGTGTTCAAGCAATATTCCTGCTTTTTGCTTCATACTCTGACCAGTGCTTATTAAGCTCCTCGCGGGCTTGCTGGCGGGTGTAGCCGTATTTCACCTGCAGCATGGTGACGAATTTGTCATACTTGATTTCCGCCTTGTCCACTTTATTCAGATCGTATTCAGCCATCAGACTCCACCATCCAGTGGATTGGCTTCGAATCTGTTTCCAATTTTCTTCGAATATCGTTTTGTTCATCATAATGCGACTCTCCTCAGGGTAGCGCTTTTTCAGGCATTGAGACTCATTGGGAGTTCTTGAGATTTCGTTTCCAGGCGGCTATCCATTTCCCCGCAATAGGCAAAACAAAATTTTCAAACTCTTTCGCCATTTGGCGATCTGCATTCATTGTACTACGTACTGTGGATAATGCCAGGATTCGTCCTCATCAATCTTGATTTCTTGTCGCACGCCCCTCTCCGCGCGGGAGTCTCACAAGGATGATGTGCGAAGAGGATGGGATGAGGTCGAACACAAAAACGGTCTCGTTGACATTATGTCCGAGACCGTTTTTCATCACGAATTCAAGCTGTCTCGAATCCACGCAAGTACATCCCCCGGAGTTCCAATCTTAATTCCTGCTCTTTTTGCAACTTTTGGGTCATCAAGAAAATGCTTGCGGTTATGGGCGGCAAGATAATCCACATTGGCTTTCATTGCGGCAAGTAAAATTGGAACATCGTTTGGATCGCTAATCAGGTAAAGATTGTTTTCCACTTCCTTGTTCAATGGATCGTGGACAATTCTTAGTTTTGCGGCCTTGATCAAGCTTCGTAGATCATTCAGGTTTCTCGGGGATTTTTTCGCTATCGAACGTTCTGACTCGACAATAACCATCTCGCTAATAGTCAACAAAATATCTTCACTTTCCCCAAGTTGGAGTAAAACATGAGCTGCGCCAGTTTCTGAAATGGCGCCTGCGATCAAGGCACTGCTATCGAGAAATATGTTTAGTTTTGCCATGAAGGTTTCCCCGCAGCCTATTTCTTGACATAATTTTCTTGGTAGTAAATTTTGCGTTCTTCATCCAATGTTTGCAATAGATCATCAAGAGTAATATTTTCCTCTTTAATCCTTTTTGCAATTCGGTTGGACAGTTTATTCACCTGGGAAACCATTGGTTTGAGCAAAATTGTTCCTTCACCCAAATCAATGATTGTCAAAACTTCCCCTTCCTCCAGTTTGTACTTTTTGCGTAAACTGGCGGGGAGGGTGATCGTCCCTTTACTGCGGATTTGTAGAGTAGTCATAAGCTTTCTCCAGAAAATCGGAAATTCCGAATTTCTGGCATTATAGCACAAACAAAAACGGTCTCATGGACATTACCTCCGAGACCGTTTTTCACACCTGCCCTGCCGTCTCGCACCAGCGTGCTCGCGGCACGAACGGTGGCGGGCGGTGCTAGGGTTTGACCCCACCCCAACCCTCCCCGAACGGGGAGGGGACAGACTCCCCTTCCCATTTGGGAAGGGGCTGGGGGTTAGGTCCAACCGCACTCGCCCATCACCCCGAAGCGCCTTCTATATTCTGAGATGGTAGGTCAATCAATGATCGAGATTGTTGCTCGTTTTTTAGATTTCACCATTTTATTGCATAAGAATCCACATCCTTTTCTTCGAATACTACTGCACACTGATAACTGTTCACTGCCCACTGTTCACTGACTCCCACCACCCCATCAACTCGGACATCGCCAAACTCGGCGTCGCATCGCCCTGTCTCCCTGAATTCCACGTCACGATCAAATCCTTCTTGGCGCGCGTCACGCCCACGTACAGCAGGCGCAGGCGTTCTTTCACGTAGTCCAGCCGCGAGCGGAGGGTGGCCGCGCCTTCCTCGTACCAGTTATATTCACTCGTTGACTCCAGCGCGGTCAACTGCGCCAGCGCCTCGGCTTCTAAATTCAACCCATTCCGCACGAACCACTTCTCCGAAATGAACCGGTCGTTCCCCATGTTCGACGGGAAGTCATAATTATTGACCGACATCATGTACACGCGGTCCCACTCCAGCCCCTTGGCCTTGTGCATCGTCGTCACCACCACGCGGCCGCGGTGCCGCTCCGGGTCGAAGCCCGAATCGTCCGACGAGAAGCCGATGAAGCGCCGCTCGTTCTTTGCGATCACCGCCAGTTCCGACGTCAACTCAGGCAAGCGCCAATCCGCGTGGTCGTTCGCGGCCTGTCTCAGCACCAGCGCCAGTTTGTGCGCCAGCGCCAAGTCCGACGCTTCGCTGAACACATCCTGCGCCAGCGTCAGCACCAACTGGTCAATTGGAAGCGTGACCGCGTTCAGCCAGCGTTGGACATTGACGCGGAACACGCTCAGCTCTTCGATGACCTCCTGCGCTTCAGACTCCCCCAAAGCGGACAGCCAGTCATTCTCTTTTCGTGGCGCTATGAAGTTTTCCACATCAACCATCTTCCGCAAGAGGCTTGATGTCGTTGCGAGGAGCGTTCGTTGCGACGAAGCAATCTCCTCATTAGTAGATGTCATTGCGAGCGCACTTTGCGAAGCAACCCCCTCGCCCCCAGCATTTTCCTCATCAACAGGAGATTGCTTCGGGCTCCGCCCTCGCAACGACATACCATCGCGCCAATCCCGTCTCCACACCTCATACGCCTTCGACAACTTCCGCGCCGACTGTGGGTCCGCCAGATACGATAACAGATAATTCAACGATCCCGCCGCGGCACGCGTCTCCGATGTGCTAGACACCAACTCCAGCGGATCGATTCCCCGCTTGCGCAGCGCGTCGATAACTTCGATCCCGCGATTATTGCGCGGCACAAGGATGGCGATAGTCGGTTGCTGTTCGATGGGAGTGTCGGTCAACGTGTCGAGATAACTCTTCACCGACTTGACCACCGCTTCCAATTCCTGCTCCGGCGTGAACTTGGTGGGGATGAACTTGATCGCTTCGGGGTTGTCCGCCGGGTTGACCGGTTCGTAACCCTCCGGCGCTGGCTGGATGTGCGGCAGAGACAGCGCCGTCTGCGCTTCGGGTAGGGGATGGGACGTCATTACCCAGTCAATGAGGTGATTGGCCAGCCTGATGATGGACGGTTGTGACCGTCCCGACTCGGGCATATCTTCATGCGGGTTGTTTTGGATGAACGAGCGCAACAATTCTGGCGAGGCCGTGGTGAACGTTTCAAAGATGGCCTGGTTTGGGTCGCCCACGCGAACCCAGTTGCCACTTCCCCCCTCTCCCACCGGGAGAGGGGCTGGGGGTGAGGGTGGAGTGCCTCCGCTCAACAACGCCAATATCCTCTCCTGCGTCAGACTCGAATCCTGCGCCTCGTCCTCCAAAATGAACGGATACCGGAACCGCAATCGTTCCAAAAATTCCGGGTCGCCTTCGAGCAGGGTCAACGCCAGGCGGATCAGGTCATCGAAGTCCACCGCGCCGCGGTAGGCGAGCGCGCGCTGATAGTCCGCGTAGATGCTGTAGCCGAGTTCGGCGAGCGGCAGAGGCGCAGGTGAAGAGTCCAGTTTGGCGCGCAGGCTTTCGGGAGTCAGGAGGCGGTCTTTCGATGAGCGGATAAAGGCCAAGGCGAGCGAGTCCAGCAGATTGGGGAGTTGGTCGCGGCGCAGCCAGTCGCGTTTGGATTGGTCAAGTTCGGGGTCGAGATACTCGTCGAGAAAATCGGGATTGGCCGCCAGCCAGGCATTGACCGATTCGCGGCGGATGAAGCCCGCCTCGCGCTCGTCAATGATGCTGAAACGTTCCTCCAGCCCGACACGCGCCGGTTTCTCACGCACCAGGTCATGCGCCAGCCCGTGCAGCGTGCGAACGCGATATTTGTAGAGGGCTTGGAGGGGATTCTCGAAGAAGCGTTTGATGCGCGCCTCGAAGTTGTCCACCGCCGAGTTGACCAGTGTGACGATCAACACTTCCTGCCCATCCTGTAACGCGCCGCTTTGGATGATCTGCGCCGCCAGCGCGGAGAGGATGTGCGTTTTCCCCGCGCCGGGGACGGCGGCAATGCCCAGCCGTCCGCCTGTGTAGCGGAGGATGTTTTGTTGGGATGGTCGAGGAACGAAGTTGTTCATATTTTTTTTTGCACCGCGAAGTACGCGAAGAGCGCAAAGATTCTTTTGGTTTTCTTCGCGTTCTTAGCGCCCTTGGCGGTTAATTGCTTTTTGCACCGCGAAGTACGCGAAGAGCGCTAAGGATTCTTGATAAATTTGACGGGTAGAGGCGATTCCTCGATGCCGTTTGCGACTCTTTGGATTCCGTTTTTGATCAGTTTCACGTTCCAGTTTATCAGAAAGCCGAGTTTGCAGTCTTTCAATTTGAGATTCGTGATGAGCTGTGCCAAATGGATGGGAAGGACACTATCAACGGCTTTATTTTCAATAATGACGAGATTATCAACCAGTTCATCAATTCTGTATCCCTCATCAAATTCCTGATCATCGTAAATGATCGGAAGTTTCAATTCGGTCAACACAATTCTGCCACGCTTGCGAAGTTCGTAAGCATGACATGCCTGATATGCGGTCTCCAATAGCCCAGGTCCAAATTGCTTGTGAACTTTATATGCGGCGTCAACAATGTCCCTTGCAATCGCTTCAATGTCTGCCGTCACTTTGAACTCCTTTTGGTTCTTCTTGGCGTTCTTTGCGCGCTTCGCGGTTGAATGTTGATCTCAATTTTACTCAACATAATACCGCATGATCGGTCTGTGTGCTGAGCGGCAAAAGCTCTCTGTTTGTCATTTACTGTCTGACCGCCTCGACAAGTTCCAGAGAATCAGCGGTCATTAACTCAACTTTAACAGGCGCAAAACGGGCGGTTAACCCATTCCAGCCGGACAGCTTTTACACTCTTGTGCATCGTCGGTTTTCTGTAGGGCAACGAGGTGTCGCATGAGAATTTATTACCTGGCGGCGGTCCTGATGCAATTGCTGTTTGCGCTCCTGCTGCATGACAGTGCCAGGGTTGCGTTTCTGAGGTATTTGTTGGCCGATGGTTCCTGATCGCGGCGTGAGACGCTGGCGTAATTGCCTGGCCCTGCAAAGGATAAATATCATTCTATAACAAAAAGGGTGTCCTGAGTGTATAATCGTCCCATGAAGATCAAGCCGAGAATCGTGCTGGCTCTCCTGGTGCTGGCAGCCTCGTTGGTTTTATTGGTTTGGGGGTTTTGGCCGATGGGGCACGAAACCCGTATCCAGTCCATTCCGCCTGCAGAATTGCAACTTCCCACGCCGGGAGCGTTCTGGTTCCCTGACACGTTAATGGTTAGTTAAACTATATCTTCCGTTTGCTTTCCGGTATATAATTCTATATGAGAGCGTATTGTTCTCACCCAATTTTCCCAAAAAGGAGAAGCAAGAGTATGACCCGAAAAATTCTGTTCCAAATCTTTTCCCTGCTCGTGATTGGAGCCATGTTGGCCGCTTGTGCGCCAAAAACCACCTCCGGCGGCGGTGGAACCGGGATGGATGCGTTGGTCTCTGCAGCCAAGGCCGAGGGCAACCTGACAACCATCGCCCTCCCGCATGATTGGTGCAATTATGGCGAAGCCATCACTGCTTTCAACGCCAAGTACGGGATCGCCATCAACGAATTGAACCCGGATGCGGGTTCGGGCGATGAGGTCCAGGCGATCAAGGCCAACAAGGACAACAAAGGTCCACAGGCCCCCGATGTCATTGACGTCGGTTACGGTTTTGGCCCCCAGTTGATCAGCGAAAACCTGGTCCAGCCCTACAAGGTTTCCACCTGGGATTCCATCCCTGCTGATTCCAAGGATCCCAATGGCTACTGGTATGGTGACTACTACGGCGTGATGGCTTTCGAAGTCAATAAGGACGCCGTCCAGAATGTCCCGCAGGATTGGTCCGACCTGCTCAAGCCCGAATACAAGGGACAGGTTGCCCTGGCTGGCGATCCGCGTGCTTCGGCCCAGGCCCAGATGAGCGTTTTCGCTGCGGCCCTGTACAACGGCGGCTCGCTCGACAACGTCCAGGCCGGCCTCGACTTCTTCAAGAAGGTCAATGATGCTGGCAACTTCGTGCCGGTCATCGCCAAGCAGGCAACTGTGGCCAAGGGCGAAACCCCTGTGATCCTGCGCTGGGACTACAACGCCCTGGCTGACAAGGACACCCTGGCTGGCAACCCGAATATCGAGGTTGTTTACCCCAAGAGCGGTTCCATCGCCGGTATCTACATCCAGGCCATTTCCGCCTACGCTCCGCACCCGAATGCCGCCAAGTTGTGGATGGAATTCCTCTACAGTGATGAGGGTCAGAACATCTGGCTCAAGGGCTACTGCCATCCCATCCGCTACAAGGACATGCAGTCCCGCGGCGCGATCCCGGCCGATCTGGCTACCAAGCTGCCGGCTTTCAATGGCCCCGTGGCCTTCCCCAGCATTGACCAAATCACCGCCGCCGGTAAGACGATTTCGGACAATTGGATGACGGTCGTCGGCGCGGATGTCAAATAATACAAGTTCGAACACGGTAGACAGCAAGCGGGACGCGCCTCAGGCGCGTCCCGCCCTTCAATGGCGCAACTGGATCGGGGTCCTGCCTTTTTTCCTGTTCGCCTTTCTTTTTATCTTCCTGCCTTCGGTTTCTCTGTTGTTTGGGGCCTTTCAAGATTCACAGGGACAGTTCACGCTGGCGAATTTTGCCGGTCTCTTTGACCCCTCCATCGTTGACGCGTACTGGGTGACCATCCGCATCAGCCTGGCCTCTGCGCTGGGCGGAGGCGTGCTGGGCTTTTTCATGGCCTATGCTGTGACGGTGGGCGGCCTGCCGCGCTGGGTGCGTTCGGCGCTCTCGACCTTTTCCGGGGTGGCTTCGAACTTCGCCGGGGTGCCGCTGGCGTTTGCTTTTATTGCCACGCTTGGCCGTACAGGCATGGTCACGGTGTTGTTAAAGTTGTTGTTTGGCATTGATTTATATAACGCGGGCTTCAACTTGTATTCGTTCTGGGGGTTGACCCTGACCTATATGTATTTTCAATTCCCGTTGATGGTTCTGATCATCACGCCCGCCCTGGATGGCCTGCGCCGCGAATGGCGGGAGGCGGCCGAGAACCTGGGCGCCTCACAAGGTGTGTACTGGCGCAAGGTGGCATTGCCCATCCTGACCCCGTCCATCCTCGGCGCGATGATCCTGCTCTTTGGCAATGCTTTCGGCGCGTACGCCACCGCCATTTCCCTGACCGGTGGGTTTATCAACCTGGTCACCATCGTGATCGGTTCCCAGATCAAAGGCGATGTTTTGCATAATCCCGGCTTGGGATACGCGCTGGCCATTGGCATGGTCGTTGTCATGATCGTGGCCATGACCATCTATTATTACCTGCGCCGACGCAGTGAAAGGTGGCTGCGCCAATGAAACGTAATACCTTCTGGTCCTGGTTTTGGATTGTAATCGGCGTTCTTTATTTTGTCATGCCGTTGATCGCTACATTTGACTTCTCCCTGCGCGCCAAAAAAGGTGTGTTGGGTTTTCTCGCC
Organism: Chloroflexota bacterium; assembly: GCA_021823555.1. The sequence continues at coordinate 2,086 of JAKANW010000056.1, read as the reverse complement.
TATGCAAACGTCTTCAAAGACCCGGCTTTTTGGCAAACCTTTGGCTTCTCGTTGGAGATGGGATTCTTTACCATCCTGGTCAGCATCCTGCTGGTAGTTCCCACCGCGTACTGGATCCGTCTGCGCCTCCCGCGATTGCGTGTCATGGTGGAGTTCATTACCATGCTGCCGTTTGTCGTCCCGGCCATCGTGCTGGTCTTTGGCTTGATCCAGGTATTCAGTGGAGCGCCATTTTTCTTCACCAGTACTTTCTTCGGAACCGACGCCCTCCTGGTCGCGGCGTACGTGGTATTGGCATTACCGTACATGTATCGCGCGGTGGATACCGGACTAGCTGCCATTGACGTCCGCACGCTAACCGAGGCTGCCCAGAGTCTGGGCGCCAATTGGGGGACCATTCTCTTCAAGATTATCTTCCCAAACCTGCGGGTCGCCATCCTGAGCGGCGCGTTCCTCACGCTGGCAACCGTCATCGGTGAATTTACCATTGCCAGTTTCCTGGTTGGGATCAAAGCCTTCGGGCCTTACATGTCCCTGGTGGGGCAGAACAAGACCTATGAGTCGTCATCGCTGGCCATCATCAGCTTTATGATGACGTGGGCATTCATGGGCCTGCTACAATTCTTTAGCCGGGGCCAGACCGAGAGCCTGGCTGGGGCGCATTAACTCTTCGGGTGAAATCCATGGCATTTTTGACACTATCAAACATCTCAAAGGTTTTTGGTGCTGCTGCGGCAGTGGAAGATTTCAATCTGGCTGTCGAGAAGGGCGAGTTCGTCTCCTTCCTTGGCTCCAGCGGTTGCGGCAAAACAACCACTCTGCGGATGATTGCCGGCTTCGAGCTGCCTACGACCGGTTTGGTTACCCTCGACGAGGAGGATATAACCCATCTCTCGCCTAACCAGCGCAACGTCGGCATGGTCTTTCAAGCCTACGCGCTATTCCCGAATATGACTGTGGCGCAGAACATCGGTTTTGGCCTGCAGGTCCGCAAGACGCCCGAAAACGAGATCAAGGAACGCGTGGATGAAATGCTCGATCTCATCCAGCTTAAAAAATTTGGTGATCGTTATCCCTACCAATTGTCGGGCGGGCAGCAGCAGCGCATTGCATTGGCGCGTGCCCTGGCCATTCGTCCGCGCGTGCTGCTGCTCGACGAACCACTTTCGGCATTGGACGCCAAGATCCGCGTTGAACTGCGCATGGAGATCCGCCGCATTCAGCAAAAACTTGGCATCACCACCATTTACGTGACGCACGACCAGGAGGAAGCCCTGTCGCTTTCCGACCGGATCGTAGTGATGAGCCAGGGCCACATCGAACAAGTGGGTACGCCATTCGAGATCTACAATTTCCCGCAGACGGAATTCGTCGCATCATTTGTCGGACAGTTGAACCTGCTGCCCGTTAAAGTAGTGGACGCGGCCATAGGGACGTGTACCTTTAAAGACCGGCCCCTGCGCGCAGACCAGCCCCCCAGCCGGCCCCTGGGCGACCCGCCGCGCCTTGCCATTCGCCCCGAGGAGCTTCGTCTTGGCCACGAGGAGGACAGGAATAATTTGACGGGCAAGGTGGAGACGATCATGTTCCTCGGCTCCATCGTACGCATACGCGTGGATGTGGGCGGGTCGGTCCTTTCTGCCGACCTGTTCAATGAGCGCACGCTGGTGCTGCCGCGCGTTGGCGATGCGGTGGAGGTCAATTTCCCGCCGCATTCCTGTTGGCTGATGTAAGAGTTGAGAGATACGTCTTCACGCAACCTTTTTCTCTTTCTGGCCGGTTTGACCCTGGTCGCCGCCAGCCTGGCTTGTGGCCTGGGAGCGGGTGCCCCTGCGGCCACGCAGCCTGAGCAAGCCGCGGCTACCCAACCTGTCGAATCCCAGCCTGCGCTTTCAACCCCAACTCCACTCTTTATCATGCCTTTGGTTGAAACCCAGGCTTCTGCAACGCCGGCGCCTCAGCCCGCCATCCCCGAACAACGGCGGCTGACGCTGGAATTCCCACCCAAGATCCGCGCCGGGGACTCGGATGTGATCCGCCTGACACTCGAGGTGGACATGCTCGGCAACTTGACGCCGACAGCCGA
>JAKANW010000055.1 GCA_021823555.1 Chloroflexota bacterium | reverse complement strand
AACTGTATTCCACCTCCGATGGCCGCACCGTGAATTGGACCACGACCGGCCCGCAGAACGTTGTCCCTGCGCCCAAGCCACTCTTCGAAGAAAACTCCGACCTGGCGCAGAACCAAATGAAGCAGGTAGATTACGCTGCCAATGGCGCCGATGTGCAGGTGGATCGCACGGTCACGCGCGGCGGGCAGGTCTATTTCACTGATACGTTCAAAACGCATTATGAGCCGTGGCAGGCCATCTGCGATTATGGCCCCGGTACCGAAGATCCTGAAAAGATGGCGAAACGCAAAAACCTTTGCCTCTCTCCCTCTTTGTAGGCATGGTACAATACCGCCTCGATTGGAGAAAACATGGTCAGTACTGAACTGCTTGAAATCCTGCGCTGTCCGAACTGTGTCCGAGAGAAAGATGGCATGCTCACTTTGTATAAGAATAGCTGGCTGATCTGCCAGGACTGCGGGCGCAAATATCCCATCCTGGATGACATCCCAGTCATGTTGATTGACGAAGGGGACAAGTGGGTCAGCACCTCCGCTGAAAATTTGCCCGTTCCCCCGCCTGCAAAATAGCGAGTTCCCACATGCCTGATCTGGATGACCTGCTGGCCGACCTGACCAGTGGAGATGAAACTCGCGCCGAGTCTGCCGTGCCCGGCCTCGTCACTCTTGGGGCAGAGGCCCTGCCGGCTTTGCTGGATTTGGCCCATTCGCCCGACCCGGACCAACGCTGGTGGGCTGTCCGCGCCCTGGCCGAAACGCCTCGAACGCGGACCGAGGAACTGTTCCCGTTTCTGAGCGATTCCTCCGCCGAGGTGCGCCAGGCGGCCGCGCTGGCCCTCAGCACCCGCGCGGATGAAAGCGCCGTCCCGGCCTTGATCCACGCCCTGTATGATGAAGACTCCATGGTCGCCGGTTTGGCGGGAAACGCCTTGGGACGGGTTGGCGCTCCTGCGGTGCCGGCCCTGCTCGAGGTCCTGAATGATGCGCCGCAGGCCGTCCGCATCCAGGTACTGCGCGCCCTGGTCGAGATCAAAGACCATCGCGCCATCCTTGCCATGATGAAGGTCATGCAGGAAGATTCGGCCCTCTTGCAGTATTGGGCGCAGGAAGGCCTCGAACGGCTCGGTTTGGATATGGTATACCTAAAGCCCGATTAGACTATGAATAAAATTCTGGATTTTTTCAAGAACATAAAATTACCCACTTTGAACTTTCAATTCAAAAAGCCCGTATTTAAATTTCCTAAATTCGGTCGTCCCAACTTGCGCAAGCTGATCTTCTGGGGAGTGACGCTGGCATTGGTGGTGGCCGGGTTTGTGTTTTCCCGCAGCTTTTGGACCTGCTGGACGATGACGCGCTTGCCGGGGGTTCCGCCTGCTAGTTGCGGCGTGGCTTCGGTGGATCCCCTGGGTACGCCGCAGGTTAATCGACTGGGAACGCCAGTGGCTATTCCTACCGGCGCCCCGGAGGTCGCTGCTCCAGAAGTCAACCTGCCGCCTGCCTGGGATGGCGCCAGCCGTGTCACCCTCCTGTTCATGGGACTGGATTATCGCGACTACATTGCCAACCAGGGTCCGCCGCGTACCGATACGATGATCCTGTTCACGATTGACCCGCAAAGCAAGACGGCCGGTATGCTTTCGATCCCGCGTGACCTGTGGGTGAATATCCCCGGTTATGGTTATAGCCGCATCAATACCGCTTATCCAACAGGGGAAGGGAACAAGCTGCCCGGCGGCGGCCCCGGCCTGGCCATGAAAACCGTGGAGCAGTTCATCGGTGTGCCGATCCAGTATTATGCCCAGGTTGATTTTCAGGCTTTCGAGGAAGCGATTGATGCCATGGGCGGCCTGTACATCTGTATCCCGCAGAAAATCCGCATTGACCCGATTGGCAATAAGAGGCCTGAAAACCTTCAGGCTGGTTGCCAGACCTTGCATGGCTATCAGGTGCTGGCTTATGCCCGCAACCGTTACACGGCCAATGGTGATGTGGACCGCGCCAACCGCCAGCAATTGGTCATCATGGCCCTGCGCGACCAAGTTTTTTCACCCCAGAATTTCCCGGCCATGATCACCAAAGCTCCGAAGATTTACAAGGAAGCTTCAGTGGGCCTGCGTACCAACCTGTCCTTCGAGGATGCCATGAAGCTCGGAGTTTTGCTTTCGCAGATCCCCCCTGAGAATATCAAGCGCGCCGTGATTGATAATTCCATGGTCGTGATGGATAACACCGTCCTGGACGGGCAAAATGCCGCCGTGCTCAAGCCGATTGCCGACAAGATTCGTTAGCTGCGTGACGAGATCTTTTCCGCCTCCGGTCCGATCAGCCCGCTGGCGAGCGGCGATCCCACTACCTTAATGAAACAGGATGATGCGCGTGTGCGCGTGCTGAATGGCACCTACACAGCCGACCTGGCCAATCACACTGGAAATTACCTGCTCTCGTTGGGAGTGCCGGTCCTTGAGGTGGGTACTGCCGATCGCACGTATGCGCAGACCACGATTGTAGTGTACGGGCCGAAGTTATACACCCTGCGTTACCTGATTTCAGTGTTTGGGATTGCAAGCAGCAATCAGATTGTTTTCAAGTCAGATCCGAGCGCAACAGTGGATATTGAAGTGCGCCTGGGGAATGATTGGGTTGGCCGTCTCCCGGCGGGGTTCTAAGGTTTCAAAAACCGCAGGCACGCACCTGCGGTTTTTTATTGCTGGAAAGTCAGCCTGAGTACACCGGTAAATGTGCCTCCGTCCGTGCTGGCGCAGGAAGGCGCGCTTATGTTGGAGACGGGGACGCCTGCATCTGCCACGCCAACGCTGTAGATCACGCCCGGCTGCATGATGAAGTCTGCATATCCGATTCCCAATTCAGGTTTGAAGCCGGTATAGAAGTGGTCTTCTCCGTTATCCCAGGTCACTACGATCTTCATGCCCGGTAATTGGTGGCGGTGTGAGTCCATCACGATGACTTGCAGCAGGCCCTCCTGTAAATCAGGCTGGCATAATGTGTTCTGTGCGGCCAGGCTGAAAGGTTTGATGGGAGTTGGGCTGGGGATTGGGGTGGGATGAGGCGTGGGCGTGTTGACCGTGACAGGCGGCTGAAGCGCCTGGTCAGGGATGACCGTCTCGGTGAGAGCAGGTTGGGTGGCGTTGGTGGCCAGGGCCACGATGACGGTTGCGCCGGCGGTTGTATTCATAAGCGGGATCGAGGTCTCGGTGGCGGCAACGGGAACCGGTTGTTGCAAGTCTTCGGCCAGCTTTGCAAGCTGGCTTGCGCTCTGGCCGGAAGCACCCGAAGCCAGCATCTGTTGGGCCTGCGCGCTAAGCGCCTCGACCGAATCGGTGTCACCGAGCAGGGCCAGGCGCGCGCGCGCCCGTTCCAGGTTGCCGGTGGCAGCATAGGCAGCCGCAATGGAAGCGCGCATCTGATCCTTGAAATCGGCGCGCAGGCTATTGGGAGTCGTGTTCACATAGCGGATGGGGGAGATGACCCACGAGTAAAGCAGACCCAGCCCAAGTCCCGCCAGAAGCGCAAGGACCAATTCCCAGCGAAAGCCTTTCATGGCGTGGTTCCACTCTGAGCGGGCTGCCAGGCTTGCATGGCCGTAGTCAGCTTTTTCATCAGGGATAGATCGGAGTCGGCAAATCCATATTGGCGCGCCTGGGCCAAACCGTCTGCTGCGATTTGGCTGGGAGGCTGGCTGCCGAGGATGGCGAGACGGCGGGCAGACAGGCTGGCATCCTGCTCGGTCTGATAGGCTTCCGCAACCATGAGGACATAATCGGCGCGGTAATCGGCGCGCAGCGTATCAGGCGTGGTGTCCACATATTGGACGGGGCTGATCACCCAGCCGTAGAGCAGGCCAAGTGCGACACCAAGGATCAGAACGAAGAGAAAAGATAGCCAGCGAGGCATGGTGATTGAGGAAAAATATCCAGGCAGGGAACCGGCGGCACCCAGAGACACTTCCTTACCGTTGCTGCCTCTCGGCCCTGGCGGGGTTCGCAAGGCTCTGCCGCGCCGGGCCTGCCCGGACGGTTGCAAGGATACTCGAAGAGAGGAGGCGTGTCAATTGCCCTGCTGGATATGGTCCCCCATCAGGAACTTGAAGACAGGCGGGAGCCAGTTCTTGAGGGCGGATAAAATGCCAATGGACAGGAGCAGGATCACGAATGGATAGAGAATTTGCCAGGCAGGCGACACGTTGAGCAAGGGCAGGAATGCGCCAATCAGGCCGTCGGCAATGAAGATCACCAGCATGTGCATCAGGTAGATGCCGAGGGAATAATCCTTCCCCCATCGGGCGAGAACCGGCTGTTCGAGTACGTTCAATTTGCTGACGGACAGGCTGGCAAGACCCAACGCGAAGGGCAGGGTGCCCAGCAGGATTTCGTGGTCATACGCAGAAATGTTATAGCGTGTCAGCAGGAACCAGGCTTCCACGGCCTGCAGGCCGAGTCCGCCGATGGCGAGGAATGCAGCCAATATTGGATGGAGCGGCCCCCGGCGGAAGAGCCATACGCCCAGGGCCAGGGCGGGGATGGAAACCCAATGGCGGGCGATGACGAAATCAAACGGAAACTTGATGTCAAATACTTTATTATAGGAGCCAGCCAGAAAGATGTGCATCAGGATGCCGGCGGAGATCAGCGGCAGCCATTTCTCCAGTTTGTAGTGGAAGATGAACAACAGGGCCAAAAAACCGAGCACGAGCGAACTGGGAAACCACAGGTGGAAATATTCGCCGATGTAGATAAAAGCCGGAAAAAGCAAGCGGCGGAAGACTTCTTTTACATCGTGTTCAGAGATAACAACCGGAACGTACAGGAGACTCCACAGCAGGAACAGCCAGATCAGGCGGTAGATGGCGGGACGGATGTCGGCGCGCTTTGGGTCGGCTAGGCGTTCGGCAAAGTAATAGCCGCTCACGATGAAGAAGAACGGCACAGCCCAGCGCGCTTGTAATCGAATGGCATCCGTGACGATGCCTGGCAGCCCTGGAAACGTGACGTGCAGGACGATCACCTCCAGCGTGGCCAGCAGGCGCAGGGTGTCAACGGTCAGGTTGCGAGGTTTCATGGTTGGTAATTTTATTCCATTCGCATGAAGTTGTATATTGCCCGCTCGGCGTTATTTGTTTCTGGTCGTGATATAATTTTGACCATCATGGCGTCGGGCAATTGCCAATTCAGTTACGGAGGATGCCTTCATGGAAATTAACACTCAGGAATTCAAGCATTGTGACATGCTCGTAGTCAAAGGCCGCGTGGATAGCGCCACTGCTCCGCAGTTTAGCCAGGCATTGGATGCCATTACAGAAAGCGGTCGCTATAAGATCGTCGTGGATATGACCGGCCTGGACTATATGTCCAGCGCGGGATTCCGCGCCCTGCTGGCCAGCCAGCGTGTCTGCAAGCGTTACAATCGAGGTGAAGTGGTGCTGGCCGTTGTGCCCGTACGTATCCGCGAGGCGCTTGAACTGGCCGGGTTTACAGAACTGTTCAAAACCTTCGATGATCCCCTGGCAGCGGTGGGGAATTTCTAGTATTTCTACTGGCACGGGTTGAAGTTTATTTTTTCTGCAGGAAGGATGCCGTCTCCGATGGTTTCATCGTGGAGGCGGCTTTTAATTGATGATGGTCATGCAAACCGTTAAATATCCGGCTCAATTCCAATATCTGGATGAGATCCGTGACTTTGTAGGTGAGATTGCTGGCAGGAATGGTTTTAACGAGAAGGAAGTCTACTCGATCCAACTGGCAACCGACGAGGCTGCTTCCAACATTATTGAGCACGCCTATAAGGGAGTTGCAGATGGTGTATTGGAAGTCACTTGCGGAATGGAGCAGGACACGTTGACCATAATCCTGCATGACTATGGCGAACCCTTTGATCCTGCCTCCGTCCGCCCCCCAAACCTGAAAGTCGATTTGGGGAAACGTCAAATTGGCGGCCTGGGGATCTATCTCATGCGGAAACTGATGGACGAAGTCCATTATGAGACAATACCCTACGCTGGCAATCATCTAACTCTCCGCAAACGAAAGGCTTGATGGGAATGACTCCCGCGACACGCGCCGCGCGCCCGGAAACCTGGGACTGGCGTCAACTTGCCAGCCTCGGCGAGCAACTGGTCAGCGCCAATTCCCTGGCCGCGCAGCGTGACCGCATCGTATCGGTTACAAACCGCTTGATGCCGGGGCAGGTGGATGTTTGGCTGCATGAGAATCTCTTCCGCCTGCCGGATTGGGATGCCGAGCGCCTTTTCCCTCCCCAGCCCGCGCTGGAGGGGATGCGCCGCGCCGTCCAGCGCAAACGCCTGTGCAAACGGAACGGGATCGCTTCGCGCGGGACCTTTGCCGCGCTCCCGCTCGAGGATCAGGGATTCGTCCTCGGCGCGCTCCAGGTGACGCGGCCCGAGGGGCCGAGATTCACCCAGGAGGAACTGGACCAGCTCGAGGGTCTGGCTCGAATCGTGGCCGTCGGCTTGTACGCCTCCCATCGAGTGGAAGTCGAACGCTTCCGCCTCGGACAGTTGAACCTCGTCCGCCAGGTCAGTGCCCAGATTGCCAACGAGCTGGATGTGGATGCCCTGGCAAAACGCGTCACCGAACTGATCCAGAAAACATTCAATTTTTATTACGTTGCCATCTTTACCCGGGAGCAAAATGGCTCCAACGCTTTGCGCTTCCGTTCCAGTGCCAGGTCTGTGCGCAAAGGACGCAGGAAGGCTTCCATCGCTTTGAAGGTAGGGACGGGCGAAGGGCTGATTGGCCAGGTGGCTGAGACGGGACAGCAAGTAGCCTGCGCCGATGTGCGTTCCGATCCGCATTATCGTTTTGTGGACAGCCTGCCGGAGACGCGTTCCGAGGTGGTCATTCCGCTCAAGATCGAAGAGCGGGTGCTGGGTGTGTTGGACGTGCAGAGCGATCACGTTGACGCTTTCCATCCCAACGACTTGCTCATCCTCAACGCGCTGGCCGATAATATTGCCCGCGCTGTGGAAGGGGCGCGCCTGTATAGCGACTTGCGCCGCCGCGCCGACCAGTTATCCTTGATCGCCGAGGTCAGCAAGAGTCTCACCTCCACGCTTGATTTGCGTGAACTAATGCGCGATGTAGCCGCGTTGATCCACGACCGCTTTGGCTACCCTTACGTTCATTTGTTCACCGTTCACCCCAATCGCCGCCTGATCGAATATGAAGCGGGCAGCGGCAAGCGCTCGAAGTCCCTGGAGGGATTTACGCTCTCGCTCGATGATCCGGAAGGGATCATTCCCTGGGCGGCGCGCAATGATGAGACGGTTTTGGCCAATGATGTAACATCCGACCCGCGTTACCGTCCCTCGCCCCTGCCTCCCAAAAACACGCGCTCCGAGTTGACCGTTCCACTGCGTTATGACCATCGAGTCCTGGGCGTCATGGATATTCAATCGGACCGGCTGGGTGTTTTTAGTGAGGATGACCGTCTGATGTTCGAGGCCGTTGCCGATGCGGTTGCTTCCGCCATCCGCAACGCCGACCTGTATCGTTCCGAGCAGTGGCGGAGGCAGGTGGCAGACAGCCTGCGCGAAGTGGCGGGTCTCGTTTCTGCCAACGTGGGCGTGGAGCAGGTGCTCGATACGATCCTGGTCGAATTGGAACGCAACCTGCCCGTGGATACGGCTGCCATCTGGTTGATGGGGGAGAATGGTTTGTTCCTAGCTGCTGTTCACGGCGGTGTTCCGAACGCGCTGGAAACTGCCCGCCTGGATTCGGCAGATGCTTCCATTGCGCTGGCCTCCGCTTTGCTGGCGGATGCGCCAGTCATTCGCAGACCCTCAGATCCGATGTGGCCTTCGGGGCTGGCGTTGGGTTTTGATACAGATTATTCATCCCTGGCGGCGCCGTTACGCGTTGGTGATGAACCGCTGGGTGTCATTGCGCTGGCGCATCGCTCGCCGGGGCGGTATGGTCACGAAGCGCAGGCCATGGTGACCACCTTCGCCAGTTATGCGGCGGTAGCAATCGAGAACGCCCGTTTGTATGACTCGGCGCAGGAGCAGGCGTACGCCTCTGCGGCCTTGTTGCAGGTGGCGCAGGCGGTCGTCAGTTTGAGCGACCTGGACGAGATCCTTGGCACGATTGTCCGCATTATGCCGATCCTGGTTGGTGTGGAACGCGCCGCTTTATATTTGTGGGACGCCGAAGGCGAGGCTTTTCTGCCTGCACAGGAATATGGCCTCGATGAGAAAGCCAGGGCGGCCCTGTGGAAAAAGGAATTTTCTGCGGGGATGTTCCCCTTGTTGGATGCAGCGCGGGAGGAGAACCGGATGATCGTCCACGCGCTTAAGCCGAGGGCCAGGCCGCGCACGTGGATCAGGATCAAGCCTCAGGTCCAGGATGAAGCGGGTGCACGCATGGATGAGCGCCTGTTAATGGCTGTCCCGCTATCCATCAAGAGTGACCTGTTTGGTGTCATGCTGGTTGAGGAAGCAAAGGATGGCCGCCGCTTCCGCACCCGCCGCATCGAGATCATCAACGGGATTGCCCAGCAGGCCGCGTTGGCCATCCAAAATGACCGCCTGCAAAAAGAGATGGTGATGCGCGAGCGCCTCGAAACGGAAGTGCAGTTGGCGCGCCAGATCCAGCAGACTTTCATCCCGGAGACTTTGCCGAGCAACCCGTCCTGGCAGTTTTCGGCGCGCTGGCGGACGGCGCGGCAGGTGGGCGGCGATTTCTACGATGTGATCGAACTGCCAAATCACCATCTTGGCCTCTTCATCGCGGACGTGGCCGACAAGGGCATTCCCGCCGCGCTCTTCATGGCGCTCACGCGCACCCTGGTGCGGGCCGCCGTGATCGAGACCGAGTCTCCCGCCGAGGCGCTGCACCGCGTCAACGATCTGCTTGTTCCGGATACCCAGCAGGGCATGTTTGTGACGGCGGTGTATGCTGTGCTGGACATGGAAACTGGCGCACTGACCTATGCCAATGCCGGGCATAACCCGCCATTTTGGATGTCGGCAGACCAGGCGCGGGTTCAGAAATTGACGCGCACCGGTGTGGCGCTTGGCGCCGTGGAAGGGGCGCGTATGGATGAGCAGGCGATCCAGCTCGCCCCTGGCGATAGCCTCTTGTTGTACACCGATGGCCTGACGGAAGCCTTTTCCCCGGATGGTGATCTCTTTGGGGATGTGCGCCTGGCGGAGGCTTTGCAGGCCGGTGATGCAAAATCTGCCGATGACCTGCTGGCAGCCGTGGAATCCCGTTTGAACGAGTTTATTGGTACGATGCCCCTCGCCGATGACCTGACCATGCTGGCGGTCAGGCGGGTGGAGTAAAGAAAGCCAGGGGATTTTACAGGGAATTTACAAGTCCGCCATACTGCTTTAACGCCTTAAATCTACAATCGACATCGTAACCTGAAAGGAGGTTCACGATGAATAAGATGACAAACCTGTTCAAGAAAACGGCTTTGGTTGCGTTGCTGGTAGCCTTGTTGGTTGCTGCGCTTCCGTTGACGAGCGTCTTTGCGGCGGCGTCGCAGGATACGGCGACACCGCCAGCCCCGACGCCGGTTTCCACCGACAGGCTCGAAAATGCCTGGGCGCGCGAGCAAAATGCGTACAGCCGCATTGGTCAGCTGCTTGACCGCGCCCCGACGATGATCGAGAATATCCAGGCGTTGATAGACAAAGCCAAAGCCAACGGCAAGGATGTGTCCGCTGTGCAGGCCGCCCTGGATACCTTCTCGGCGGCGGTCCAAAGTGTCCAGCCTGTTTATAAGAGCATCGGTGACCTGATCGCTTCGCACCCGGGTTTTGATGCCAATGGCAAGGTGACCGATTCTGCACAGGCAACCCAGACCGTTAAAGAAGTCCATGCCGATATGCTGCAAATTCGCGACTTGCTGCGCGGCTCGGGCAGGGCGCTGCGCGAAGCCATCCGGGCCTTCCGCATCGCCAACCAACCCGCCCAGCCCACTCCTTCTGGATCGGGCGGCGCATAAACACAACAGGGAAGGTTAAATCTGGAGGCACGGCTCACGCCGTGCCTCTTTGCCATTGTCGGTCTCGCCTCTCGGCTGTATACTCGTTATGTCTTCTACTCTTGATTCGGCGGGAATCATCCCGCTCCATGAGACGCATCACTTATTTTGATAACACGATAGAGAGGTTCCATGTATACAACCGAAGGCAAGAAAATCGTCTCCACCGAAAAAGCCCCCAAAGCCATTGGCCCGTATTCGCAGGCTGTGCGCATCGAAGGGCTGGTTTATACCGCTGGCCAGATTGGACTGAACCCGGATAGCATGGAAATCGTCGAATGCGGCATCGAGGTGCAGACTCGTCAGGTGTTGGCGAATTTGAAGAGTATCCTGGACGCGGCAAGTTCCGGTTTCAACTATGTGGTCAAGACCACTGTCTTTCTCAAGGATATGAACGACTTTGCCGCCATGAATGCCATCTATGCGGAGGCCTTTCCGAAGAACCCACCGGCGCGCAGTACGGTCGCGGCGGCGGCTTTGCCCAAAGGCGCGTTGGTGGAGATTGAAGCGGTGGCTCTGCTGGCTCCCGGCCGCGGTGACTGAACACTGATCACCGATTACTGGAAACTGATCACTGCCTATGTCCAACGAACTGGTTTTGCTCGTGGACGACGAACCGTCCATTCTTCAATTAGCGCGCATGTACCTGGAGCGCGA
>JAKANW010000054.1 GCA_021823555.1 Chloroflexota bacterium | reverse complement strand
GAACACGGTTGTGCTGCCGGAACTGGGCGGCTGGGTAGCCCCGCCGCTCGAGGCGCCGCCGTTGTTGAAGTTGCCCGTCACTGCCAGCTCGCGCCCGTTCAGTTGGCCTTCGAGCACTTCCCCGCTGGCGTAACGGATCACGGAGATGGACAGCGTATCGCTGGGCTTGTGCGTGCGCAGGATGCTGCAATAATCCTTCATGGTGCCGTCGGTAGCCAGCACCAGGTTTTCCATCTGGTACAAAATATCGCCGCCTTTGATGCCTGCCTTATCGGCCGGGGAACCGGACTTGACCGACGAGACCCAGATGCCGGTGAGTTTGCCGTCACTGGATTGAACCGCCGTACCGTTGATGCCGATCGAATCGACATCCTGTTCCTTCTTGAGCTGTTCGATGACAGGCTCGGCGGTCTTGGCGTCAATCGCAAAATATTGGTTGGCAGACGACAGGCTGGCATAGTTGATGCCCACCACCTGGCCGTCGCCGGTGAGCAGCGGGCCGCCGGAATTGCCGGGGTTGATGGTGGCATCGTGGCCCAGCGTGTAATCCAACGAAGCCCAACTGGTTTGACCATCGGCTTTCTCTTTGGAGATGATACCCTTGGTCAAAGAGAATTGAGGCTCGCCGAGGGGATAGCCAGCCGCATAGACTTCCAGCCCGGTTTTTACCTGGCCGTTATACCAATTCAGGTAAGAGTAGGGGCCGCCCTCAACCTTGATCACAGCCAGATCCGAACATTCAGATACGCCCAGGATGCGGGCATTGTGCTGGACGCCGCCCACCCAAACCTTGAGCAGGGCCGCGCCGGTCACAACGTGGTTGTTGGTGACCGCGATCCCGGACGGGTCAATGATGAAACCGGAACCACGCCCGGCCCCGTTGACCACCAATCCCACCTGGGGATCAACGAAGGTGCCGTCCGATTCGATCTGGATGACGGCGTTCTGCACGTCGGTCAGGTTGCTGATGCCGCTGCCGCTGTTGACGCTGCCATTATTGTTGGACTGGCTGGTCGGCCCTGGATTCTGGGGGGCCTGGGTGGCAGGCGTCTGGGGTCCAAAAAGACTGCAAGACAAGCCCACGGACAATATCATGATCCCAATTGCAAAAAAACGAAACAAACCTTGCTTATTCATCGCATTCTCCTTTTTAGGCGGATAACTTTGGTCAAATTATAAAGAAAATGGGGCCGCAATGCAACAGGACATTTGGTCTATTCCTGGCCGAGCACAATTTTGGTGGCCCGGAAAGCCAGCGGAGGCAATTGCCGGCGGGGGAACCAGTCCGCTTGATCGGCATCATCGGCGGGAGTCAGGATCCCCCCGACCAGTTGGGCGATGTAGATGATGATGAAATCGGCCCCGCGCGGGTGCTCGCGGCCCGGGATGACATCCACTACCCGTTCCACGCGGACCGAGAGGCCTGTCTCCTCCAAACATTCGCGCGCGGCCGCCTCAGCCGGATCCTCACCAGCGTTGACGAAGCCGGCAGGCAACGTCCACAGGCCGCGGAAGGGTTCATTGACCCGGCGCACCAAAAGCACACGGCCATCCTGTTCCACCAGGACGGCCGCAGCCACTTTTGGATCAGCAAAGTATATCCAGCCGCATTGCTTGCAAACGGGACGCAATTTGCCAAAGCGGGTTTCGTGCGTCACCGCCGCGCCGCAGCGCGGACAAAACTTTATTTCATCTTCGCGCGCCATGAACGGTCCGTCACGATCCGCACCAGCCAGGCCGATCCGCCGCAGAAGACCGCCAGGACAAATAACCCTACCTGCCAGGCTCGTGAAACCGGTGCAGAGGTGGAAGGTGGCTGAACTGGACTCTCGCTGGGTAATTGTTCAGGAACAAAATTCTTCGGCGAGGCCTCGGCGGTGGCAGTTGCCTGCGCGCGCTGGGCATTGTCCGCGGAGAAGGCCTCCGTTGGCGCAACATTGGTAGCCATCAGCGGCGCTTGCAAGGCGGGAGCCATGGTAGCCAGCGGAGGCTGCGTGGCCGCGGGCGCAGGAGCTTGGGCGGCAGGAGCCTGAGTAGCAGGAGCCGCGGTAGCAACTGCGGAAGACGCTGGAGCGCCTCCTCCTCTTCCATAAACCATCATCGGTGCAGGCGCGCCGACCGCGAAGAACGAAAACGCATTGACAGCAAAGGATAGCACAAACAACAGGGTTGCCAGCCCGGTTGCAAAGCGCAGTGCAGGATAGGCTCGCGGCAGGGGCGGCTTGACGCCCGCCATTTTGGGTGTGAGGGTAAAGTTACGCGGCGCGCGTCGGGAGGGCAGTTTACGGAGCAGCGCACGGGTCTGGCTCAACTCCTCCATAACGGCGCGCAGAGCCGGCTCCGACTTGATGCGGGATTCCAGTCGCGCTGAATCGGCCCTGGATAGTCGCCCGTCCAGGTAGGCCGATAGTTGTTCAACGTCGCGGAAGGAAGGTTGGGTACTCATACGCGTTCCCCTTCCAGACGGAAGGCAACCGGTAAAAGTTCCGCGAAGGCTTGCAGGCACTCACGCAAGCGTAGACGCGCCCGCGCCAGGCGGCTCTTGATGGTGCCAAGCGGGACGTGGACGGACGCCGCGACCTCGCTGTAATCCAATCCCTGGATATCGGCCAGGACAACGACGGCGCGGAAATCGGCGGGCAGCGCGTCGAGGCAGTGCTGGATGGCATGTTCCAGTTCGTCGGCTTCGGTTTGCTGTTCGGGGGTTAGGTTGGGATCGGCCAGCCAGCGCGGTGACTCTACATCATCGCCGTCTTCGTTTTCGCGTTCGAGCGGCACGGAAGGCCGGCGCTTCTTGCGGCGCAATTCATCGTAACAGGCATTGGTCACCGTGCGTAGCAGCCAGGCCTTGAAGGAGCCGCCGCGATAGGAGGCAATGGCGCGGAAGGCGGAAATGAAGGCTTCCTGCGCGGCATCGGCGGCCTGGTCTTCGTCGCCGAGGATGCGCAGGGCGGTATTGAAGAGGCAGTCCTGGTAGTTGAGGACCAGGGTATTGAAAGCGTTCAAGTCCCCGCGTTGGGCGTCACGGATGAGGGCGAGTTCGTCCATGCGGGTATTGTATCAGTGTTCGGTAATCAAGGGAGAGTGGGAAGTTGAGAGTGGAAAGTAGGAAGTGAGAGGTGAACAGTAAACAGTCTTCAGTTGGCCGGGCGATTTTTAGTACCCGTGAAATTGACTTTTCGGGTGCAACCGATATAATGGCAGTGAGGGGTTCCTGCGTCCGAGGTTGAGGATATATGGGTCTACTGCAAAAAGCCTGTTTTCCACGAAGGGCACGAAGTTCACGAAGATTATTGAACTTTCTGCCCTCGAAATTGAAGTTTTAGAAAGCAGGTTTCCAAAAAAATAGTGTTTTTTTGTGTTCTTCGTGGACATAGGCATGTTTTATTTTTAGAATCGTCCCGAAGGTTGGTTGTCAGAGGCCAAAATCGGCTCAAGTTCAACCTTCGGGACGTGGCCCTCAACTTGTTCGAAACACAGCCAATTCATATTCTGATTTGGCTGGTTTCAGACCAACGCATCGAAGAGGCGCTGACTCAATGAGGTGCGGTAACGGTATGATCGCAATGTCAAGCCAGCGCATACAAATGATGCTCGGCTAGGAATATCCTCCGAAGCTTATAAAGAGGCACTATGACAAACACCGAATTCAAAGATGAACTCACCGCGAAGATCGTCAATTTCCTGTTGCAGATCGGGCTGGAAGTCGAAGCTGCCGCGCTCGCTGAAGAGACGTTCCTGCCCGGAATTTTAATTGACCATGGCGTCCTGTTGGTTGATGAGCGCAAGTTGACTTATCCAGGAGACTTACTGCATGAGGCAGGGCATCTCGCAGTTATCCCTGCCAGCCAAAGGAAGCAGACTCAAAAAGACGTGGGGAAAAGAGCCGGGGAAGAGATGATGGCCATTGCCTGGTCCTACGCGGCGCTGGTGCATCTTGGCCCAAACCCGGCGGTGGTATTCCATGCAGGAGGGTATCACGGCGGCTCCGAATCGTTGATAGAGAATTTCACGCATGGCCGCACCTTCGGCGTGCCAACCCTGCAATGGATCGGCCTGACGGCCGAGAATAAAATGGCCAAGGAGCTGGGCATCGAGCCTTACCCCAAAATGATCAAATGGCTGCGTGATTAGAATACGCCAGGCTCATTCAATCAAAAAGACCGCTAGGCACAGCACCTGGCGGTCTTTGATGTTCGTAACCACTATGGCTTCGTTCCCCATTTCCACCAAACCGTCCTCCACACCAGCATCCCAAACGCGGAAGTAGAGGATAGCACCACGGCAAAGATGGGGATGATGGGTACGTTGAGGATCAGTCCGCGCAGGACAACAGCCAGCGGACCGGCAAAGATCATCGTCATGACGGGCCGCCACAGTTGTCTAGGGCTGGAAACCATTTCGGGTTGAAAGAGTCCCAGCCAGGGAGCCAGGAGGAACCAGGCCAGCAAGATGGGAAAGAATGCGGCAGCCATGCGCGGCAGGAAGGACAGACCCGCCTCGCCGTGAGTGGCAAAACCGATTGCAGTGACGATTGCAATGGCGAGAACATCACCGAAGATGAGAATAGTTTTGTTTTTCATAAACTTACTCACTTTACGCAAAACGTCCCGCAGGTTTCCGTAGTTCGAGACTGTTTTTTTGTCTAAACCTGTGGGACGGTGCGTAACGTCAGAACTTAAATCACAGGGACGACCGATCGAGTCGTCCCTGAACCTTTATTCTTCTTTTTCGCCAAATTCTTCCTTGCGCAAGGCAGGGAAGAGCAGCACTTCCCGGATGGAATGCTTGTCCGTCAGGAGCATGACCAGCCGGTCCACGCCCATGCCAAAGCCGCCGTTTGGGGGCATGCCATAGCGCATGGCGCGCAGATAATCATCATCCATGGGGTGCTTCTCCTCATCACCGGCAGCGTAGTCGCGCCCCATTTCGAGGAAACGTTGTTCCTGGTCGAGCGGGTCGTTCAACTCGGTGAAGGCATTGCACAACTCAAAGCCTGCCGCGTAGCCCTCGAAGCGCTCCACGGTCAATGGGTCGCCCGGCTTGGACTTGGCCAGCGGCGAAATATCGCGCGGATAGTTGTAGAGGAAAGTCGGCTGGATGAGGGTCGGCTCGAGGAATTCACTCAGCAGGAAATCAATCAACTTGCCACGCGTGGCTGCCGGGTCGGGGATCTTCCCCGGATGTTTGTCCCTGATGGCTTTGAAGAGCGACTCGGCCGTGGTATGTTCGGCAACGTCAATCCCGCTCGTCTCCAGGATGCCCTGTCGCATTTCGAGCCGCCGCCAGGGAGGCTGGAAGTCGAGTTCATGATCACCATACTCGATCCTGGCCGAGCCATTGACCTGCTGCGCTGTGTAGGCAATCATTTGCTCGGTCAACTCCATGACCTGCAAATAGTCGGCATAAGCCCAATAGAATTCCAACTGCGTAAACTCAGGGTTGTGCTTGAACGAGACGCCCTCGTTGCGGAAGTCACGCCCAATCTCGTAGACGCGTTCCAGGTTCCCGACCAGCAGCCGCTTGAGATACAACTCGAACGAGATGCGCAAGTACATATCCTGCTCCAGTTCGTTGTGATGTGTAACGAACGGACGCGCGGCCGCGCCCCCGTATAAGGGCTGGAGGATGGGCGTCTCCACCTCGAGGAAGCCCCTGCCGTCCAAAAACTCGCGCAGGGCGCGGACAATCGTCGCGCGTTTGCGGAAGGTCTCGCGCACATCCGGATTGACAGCCAAGTCGGCGTAACGCTGGCGGGCGCGCAATTCCGCGTCTTCGAGCGCGGCGTGGCGAACAACCGTGCCGTCGTCGAGAGTCTCGTCCTTGGCGGCAGGCAGGGGACTCACCGACTTGGCAAGCATCTTGAAGCCATGGACGAGAAGCGTGGGTTCGCCAGTCTTCGTTCGCATCATCACACCCGTCGCCTGGACGAAGTCGCCGATGTCGAACATCTTGTTGAAGAAATCAATCCGTTCCTGACCAACTTCATTGATGCGGAAGAACAATTGGATTTTGCCGTAGCCATCCTCGATGTGGACAAAGGTCAACTTGCCCATGGCGCGCGCGGCACGGATACGCCCGGCCAGCGTGGCTTTGACTTCGGGCGTTGAGCCTCCAACCGCGGCCTTTTCAGCGGCTTCGAATTCGGCAATGGCCTGTGCGGAAGTATGCGTACGTTCCGCGCGCGTAGGATAGGCCTCCACACCTTCGGCGCGCAGCTCCTCCAGTTTTTGGAGGCGGATTTTTTCCAGGGAAGTATATTCTGCCATATTCCTAACCTTCCCGTCCCCATTGGTGGTATTGACAAGGGACAGGTGTAAAGTAAAACGCCCCGCGCCCTGAAACAGGTGCGCGGGGCGAAACAGGTGCGCTCCTGTTAAGTGACTTTCACGATCTTAACCTTATAGGTCCCGCTGGGAGTTTCAACGACTACTTCCTCCCCGGCGTGGTGATTCAAAATGGCCTTGCCGATCGGTGACTCGTTGGAGATTTTGCCTTCACGCGGGTTGGCTTCTGCCGCCCCGACGATCACGTAAGTCTCGGCATCGAATCCATCTTCCTTGATCACCACTTTACTACCGACCTGGACTGTCCCGGTCCTGTCCTTGCCATTGTCTTCGATCACGCGCGCGGTCGCCAGGAGTATTTCCAACTCCTGGATGCGGCCCTCGACAAAGGCCTGCTCATTTTTGGCGGCCTCATATTCAGCATTTTCGATCAGTTCCCCGCCTTCCATAGCCTCGTGCAAACGGTCAGCTACTTCCTGGCGTTTGGTCGTGCGCAAATAGTCTAGCTCTTCCTGAAGTTTCTGGAAGCCTTCTTTTGTCAGGAAATTGGTTGGCATGGCATTGTCCTGCCTATATAGAATTTTGCATCCCTGTTAAGAGATGCAACATAAACGACTAAACTAAGTTTTCCCAGCGAGCGGTATTAATATATCATGATTCAAAAGCAGAATCAAGTCCTGTGGTTTGCATTTGACTGCCAAAGGCGCACGCCCAGGTTGTCTAGGCAATAGGAACGAATCAACTCTTGCATCCTCGTGGGCGTCTCAAACAATATTTCAATCTGCGACTGATAGGACAGCGCCGCTTCCTGCCAGGCCTCCAAACTTGCTTCGGAGACCGGATAAACCTTTGCATCCATCCCGGCCGCGTTCGGCGTCAACTCCTGGGGATGATCGAACAGATAAGGGATATCGGCGGCATAGAGCAAGGGACGGCCAAGCAGTTCAAGCGCGCGGCGCACAGCGACATGGTCCACGTGGGAACCAATCCCAAACTGACAGACCAGCACATCATCCGGCTGGAGGCGGTCGGAAATCACGCGGGCGACCTGAGCTGGCAAATCGGCCTCGTCAGCATGGGGCGGAACGAACACATCCATCGTGTACAACCACTCCCCGTCTTTGCCGCGCCGATAGATGCAGTCCAGAAAATCAAAATGGACCGGCGTCGCACCCAAAGACGTGATTGCTTTCACGTCTTCTGCCCGACGGGAGCGAACTGTCTCTTCGGCGGAGGGAAACCCCCACTGAAAATGCAGTACCTGAGCCAGGGGTGACACCTCGCCTTCAGGCGGAAAGCCGCACATGCAGGTCCAGACCTCAACGGGGATGCCCGCCCGGGTCTGCTCATAAATAAACCCGCCAGCGGACAGGACCGCATCGTCCAAATGTGGAGAAATATAGATCCAACGCATGCGCCAGTTTTACCATAAAAGTGTAATAAATTATGGGGCTGCTATTATGTAAACTAGATATAAGAAACGGAGGCCGTGATGCGAGAACGACGCAAGCAGCCGCGTAAAAATTTGAGCGCCTATTCTCAGGTTTTTGACCTGTATGGAGGCAGCCTGCTGGGCTATTTGGCAGACCTGACATCCTTGGGTGCAATGGTGATCGGAGAAAAAACGCTTGAAGTTGGACGCGAAATCACTCTGCAATTCGAAGTACCCGAACTTGAAGGGGTGGCAATCAAGAAACTGACCCTGCCCGCCCGAGTCATCTGGTGCCAGCCGGATCTCAGCCCTGAGTTCCAAAACATCGGTTTTGAATTTCTAAAAGTGGATGATGAGCAACAGAAAGTGATCCAGGCAATTATGGAAACGTACGAATTCCGGCGTGAAATACCTGAGTATCCTTTTCGCGCTGCAACAAAGAAGTAGGATGCACTCAGGGGGCGGCTTGAAGATTATCCTGCTCAGTGTGGATGCCAGCGACGAGGCCGCGGCAAAAGATGCGGGCGCAGATTTTATATCTGTCCTGCCCGAACGGACAGTTAAAAAATCTGCCAAGTTACAACTTTTTTACGCTCCCATCATTGGGGTTTTACGCGGCAAATATATACTTTGTCCCATCCTATCAGGTTACCAGAATGGAGACAAAATGAAGCTGAGCCGCAAACGATTACCGGTACTTTTGTTCCTCCTCGCCCTGACAGCGCTGAGTTGCCGCTTCACCGCTTCGCAACCTGAGCCTCAATCTGTTCCCGTTACCACAGCCTCCCCCGCACCCGAAGCGGGATTCGCGCCGCAAATTAAGCAGGTCGGCAACCCGAATGTCAGTTACGCCAATGTTGAGTTCACGGCAGATATGCAGTACATGGTCTGGTTCGAGATGACCGACAAGCGCGGCAACGGTGTGGTCTGGCATTGCGGGGTGAACCCTGAAACGGGTGAGTTGGTTCCGTCGGATGGCAAAGGTTTCCGCGCCTTTGAAAGCACGGTGTTGGGACGCGCCAACCCCGGCATGGATGCCGAGGGTGCCTATTACGTGGGAATGGACCGGGATGGGAAAATGCTCCTCGTGCGGCCAAGCGGTCCAACGTCGGGAACGGTGCGAGAGTTGTCCACGCCTCCAGATGTGACGAGACGGGCGATCTATCCCACTGTCCTGCCCGGTCAAAACGCAGGTTACGTATTCTGGATCAAGAACGAGAAGGCCCCCGGCGGCGGGACGAATCCCGCCAACGCCTGGGTGGAGCTGCAATACATCTCACTGGCCGACCCTGCGCAGGTGCGCGTGGTCGAGCGGCAGGACCGCCCGCGGCGCGGCTTTGCGCCCATGGACGCAGCCTTTGCCCGCTGGATGAAGGGCAGTCCCGTCCTCACGTATGGATTCAAGGATGACAACGGAATCACCCAGGTGCGGGAGTTCGACCCGATCCAGCCCAACCCCGCGCCGCAGGCTGTGACGAACGACGCCGGTGATAAGGTTGACCCGTATTCATGGCTGCAGGACGGGCGGGAAATCCTCATCTCCGGCATGGATGCAGAGGCGCGCACGCACGTGTACATCCGCAATCCCGGCGAGACGTGGTTCACGCTGGCGGAGACCATCCTCCCACCCGCCTCCGCGCTGTCGCATCCGGCCCTGGCGCAGTCCAACGAGCCGATCGTGCTCAATGGGAAGACCTATACGGTCTATCAGATCAACGAAGCCGGGACGAGTTTTTGGGATGTGGCCTTCGGCAATCCCGGGGAGATCTGGCTTTCGACTCTTTTCCAATCGCCGCAACAACAATGGCTGTTGACCGATTCGCTGACCGCTAAAGCCGAGCCGGAGCCTTTCATCGGATCCTCGAAGGTCTGGGTGTTCTACAATGTCATCGAAGGCGACAGCCCAGTGACGGCAGTCTGGCATCTTTACCGCGCCGAGACCCCGATCTCTTGACGTGAGCCTGACCTGCGCCCTGGCTGAGCGGCCTTTTGGGACTTGCCATGATGCGCCGCCAGCGATAGGTCGGATTGGCTAATCCGACCTACGCCGCGTCGCCAGATGTGCTGGCCCATCACGGTGATTCCCAATGAACCGGTAAGTGTCACGATGGCTTCGGACTCTATTTACACATCTGCTTATACCATTGATCCCTACGGGCACATCGGATTGATCTTGTTAGTCTCGTTGATGGCGTTGTACCAGGAGAACTCGTTGTTGTCACTGAAATAGTAATACGTCGCGCCGTTGGGGGCCATCGCAACCGTGATCCCGCCGTACCCGGACATAAAGGGTATATAAACGGGACAGGTGTATTGCGGGAACTCCGACGGGGGCGCCGCCCAGAAAGTGTTATTGTATTGGAAGGGCGTTGTTCCGCTGGTGACCAAGCCGCGATCATTGGGATTTTTCTGCATCGAATCATCCAACATGCCGGACTGAAGCACTTGTGTGCCGTTGATCATACCGTGGTCGTTATTCAGAAGTCTGACCATTTTGGCCACATCATCCTGTGTCCAGAACAGGCCATAACCGCTGAAGGGTACTCCGGTGGGGCTGTCATCTGTACGCAGCGTCGTCATGAATCCAGCACTCATTTTGGCGGGAGCGTAGACTTCATTGACTAACATGCTCCAGATATCCCCGCCGCCTTGCGCTTGAAGATAATTATTCTCGGCGCGGCCAAGGATGAAGATGTCCGAAGTATGGTAGATCCACTTCGTGCCAGGCGCGGCCTTGCTGGGAAAGTTGAACGCGTCGGCAATTTTACTGGTGTAAGGCACATCCACAAAGAACTGGTTCATGTAAGAGCCGCTCTCATCGGACTCGAAGCCGGCCAGCCGGTAATTGCCCGTGGCCATATCCGCTGTATTATTGAAGGTCACATTGGACCAATTGCCAATGCTGCTGGCATATTCGGGGACAAAATCCTTAATGAGCAGGTTATACACCCCGGTCCCGTATTTCTGACCCAGGCGCAACAAGGCGACGCCGGCCATGGATGATTTGGCAGTCGAATAG
>JAKANW010000849.1 GCA_021823555.1 Chloroflexota bacterium | reverse complement strand
CGAGTTAACGTAGGCGCCCGCCACCTTGCCGCGGGCCGGGATAACGTTATCGTCAATGCGCCGCCACGAGGAAAAGGTCACGTGCGCGCTGGCATCGTTCTTGACGTATTTATCGAACGGTACCACGAACATGCTGAACTCATCCTTTAGGTCGTGCAGGCGCACGCCAATGCCCTGGTCGGCTTTGTAGATAGATGGGCGCATGTAAATATCGCGCTGCCAGTTATCGGTCCGCAAAAGATCGAGCGTCAGTTGGATCAGGCTCTCCTCGTCGTAGTTCACTTCCATGCTCAACATACGCGCCGATTGCAGCAAACGGCGGAAGTGATCATAGGGACGAAAAACGAAGAGCTTCTTTTGCTCTTCGTTCCAATAGGCGCGCATCCCGCCAAATACAGACGTACCATAAAGGAAGGCGTGCGTTGCAATACTAATCTTCGCTTCCGAGAAGGGGACGATCTTTCCTTCGAAAAAAGCGTGACTCTCTCCGGCCACAGGGACACCTCCAAGTGTTGGATAAGGGTTCACTAACGTGCGGATTATACTCGATTCAACGCCGCTTCTTTCCGGACCCTTGCCTGCTGCCGTTATCGCGAGCGTGTCGTAGCCGATGAGGTGGTGAATGTTTCCCTTGACAACGGGCCGAAACCCGTTAAAATCTAATTCGATAATTATCGAATTAGATTGTTGAAGGTAAAAATGAACGAAACCCCAAATATGCTCGATTTTGTCAAAGCCATGTCCGACGCCGACTGCCTGCGGATCATCGGTGTACTTACCCAGCGCGCGGCAAGCCTGGCCGACATCGCCTCCGAACTCGGAATTCATCCGAAGGATGCCTTTGATCACATGGCATCTATGGAACATGTGGGTGTTGTCCGCAAAGAGGCCGAACTGTATTTGCTTAACCCTGTTGGATTGGAGAACCTGGCCAAGAGTCAATTTGCAGGCAAACGCCGCGAGACTTACACTCCAGCCCCACATCTGGACGAGAAGACACGCAGGACGCTGATCGCCTACCTGACTGCGGACGGCGCGATCAAACAGGTGCCGTCCCAGCCTGCCAAGTTGAAGGTTATCCTGGAATACCTGGTGGAAGCTTTCACCCCCGGTGTGAACTACACCGAGAAGGAAGTCAACGCCATCCTGCGCCGCTTCCATATTGATACATCCGGCCTGCGCCGCGATTTGATCGATTCCGGGTTGATGGCACGTGAAAGCGACGGGTCCCGTTATTGGCGGAGTCCTGAGCATATCGAAGGAAGAGCGGCATGAGCGAAGAACTGGTAACTTTCTTCAAGGCGCTGTCCGACCCGAACCGCCTCAAGATTGTCGGCCTGTTGGCGCAGCGAGCCTACAGCGTGGAGGAGCTGGCTGCCCTGCTGGATCTCAAAGCCTCGACTGTCTCACATCACCTGTCGCGCCTGTTGAAAGCAGGACTGGTCAGCGCGCGGGCTGAGAGTTATTACAATGTCTACCAGTTGGAGAAGGATGCCCTGGAGAGTAAATCCCGCAGTCTCTTTTCCAATGATGATCTGCACGCCGCAGTCGCTGGCGTAGACCTGGATGCTTACGATCAAAAAATTATCGCCGATTACACGCGCAAAGATGGCAGACTGAAGACCATCCCAGCCCAGCGCAAGAAACTGGAAGCCGTGCTGCGCTACGTTGTAAAGGCTTTTAAAGCGGACAAGCGATACACCGAAAAGCAGGTCAATGAAATCCTGGGCGGCTACCACGAAGATGTAGCTACACTGCGGCGGGAGTTGGTGGGATTTGGGTTGATGAAACGTGAAGGTGGGGGAGGGGACTATTGGCGGGAAGCATAATGTGTTCGGCCAGCAGTTCAACCGCTGGCCGAACTGTTATAAGGTCCGTGTCTGTCCGCCGTCAACATCCGGGGTCGAGCCATGAATGTAACCTGCCAGGGGGGGATGCAAGAAAAGCGACCGCGCGGGCAATTTCCTGAACAAGACATTCCATGTCGCAGAGCTTTGCCGATTCAACCAGACCCTTACGCGTGCGCGCCGCAAGCACAAGCAACATATCTTCGCTTGATAAAGTCTGGGCAATGGCGTGGCCGATTCCGCGGCTGGCTCCAGTGACGATGGCTACCTTGTTTGCAAGTTGTAAATCCATGTCGGATTGTCCCTCACTTCTGTGAGCGGCGCTTGAGTTGCAGGGTTCCCTGT
Organism: Chloroflexota bacterium; assembly: GCA_021823555.1. Next base: position 314 of record JAKANW010000849.1, on the reverse strand, counting down.
CCATTGAGCGGAGCCGACAACGCTTCTGCATCCAGACTCATCACCTTGCTATTGGCGAAGAAGCCGAAATCAAACGTTGTCGCGTCGCCGGCTTTTTTACCGGGAACAGGCATCAGCCGCGCGGTGAGCGGTTTGTCCAGCCGCAGGGCCAGCGCGGATAGATCTAGCAGCAGGGGAATCAACTGTTCTGGTGTGGTATCCCCCGGCAGCGGGACGGTGTCCAGCCCGGTGCCGCAGACTGTGGAATAGAGCAGGAGGTCTTTTATTGTCAACGTGCCCTCGGCGGCCCGTCGGGCCAGGACGGAATCTTCCAG